>CAYRHV010000058.1:0-11196 GCA_964424045.1 uncultured Ottowia sp.
TCACCGACAGCCCGAACATCCGCGACGTGATTCTGTTCCCCGCGCTGCGCCGGGAGGATTGAGCACCCCCTATGTCGCTGCGCTCCATCCCCCTGGAAGGGGGACGCACCCTGTGCCCAGGGGAACCCTGGTCACGGGTGCCTCGCATGGCCTGCTCCGCAGCCTTCGGGCGATCATCAAGGTAGCGGACGCAGGCGAGCTGAACACCCCGCAAGAACGGCAACGAGGGGAGCGGCCAGGCCAGGCACTCACGCGCAGCCGATTGCCCCGCTTGGTTGGGCACCGCACAGGGAGCCCCCGGTCACGGGTGCACTGGGATGGCCTGCTCTGCGGCCTTCGGAGCCACGCTGCTTCATGCGTTGCGGGTGACGCGTAGCGCCATCACCAACTGAATCCGAATCGGCATGAAGGAAGCGGCGGCGCTTGCGTGCAATCCGTCGCTCAGCCGCGCGCATCCGGGCCGGCGTCGCTCGCGTCGTCCCGCGCAGCCGGGATGTCGCGCCAGCGCACGTCGGACACGCCGGTGTCCCGGGATGCGCCGGTAGTCTGGGCGGCGTCGGCGCGTGGCGTCGACGAGTCCGGATCCGTCGGCCGCTGCGGCCAGCGGCGCCGCGCCAGGTCGCGGTAACGCTGCCACAGCAGCGTGACGGTGGCCGGGCGGCCGGTAATCCAGCTCGACACCAGGCTGAACACCGCCATCACGACCAGCCAGACCAGCAGGCTGGCCAGGAACACCAGGCCCAGCAGCGCCAGCCCGGCCCAGACCAGCCAGCCCATGATGCGCGCCAGCAGCCGTTCGAGCCCGCCGCCCGAGGGCGTGCCGGAGGGGGGAGGCAGATAGCGGCCGGACATCAGATCAGCCTAAGTCCGGTAGTTGGATGCGTCTGCCAGTGCCGCCCTCGGCGTGCCAGGCAAGGGTGAGCGCCGCGGCTCCAAAGGCGCCTGCGCGCCTTTGGACGGCGCGAACGGGTCCAGCCTCTGGCTGGGCCGCGCCCTGCAAGGGTGAGGAGGCCGCGCACTGGTGTGCGCCACGACGAGCAACGCCGCATGGCGCGGCGAGGGTGGTGCTGGCGGGCGCATAGCGTTCTCACCCAGCAGGTGGGCCTCAGCAGTGCGGCCGCGACAAACATTCATGCGGGTTTCAAGACGACGATCAGCGGTCAACTGCCGGATTTAGGCTCATGCAACCTTGGAGTCGCGCCGCGGCCCGAAGTTCACGGCAGGCGCTCCAGCGCGTCCAGGTAGGATGCCGAGCGCACCAGTTCGTCCCAGGCCGGCGCCGGGCCGCGCGGCAGCAGGGCCAGCCGGCGCGCCTCGCTGGCGGCACTGCCCGGCCAGAGGCCCTCGTGCCGCGCCTGCGCCAGTGCCTCGATGGCGTCGTCGATGACGTCGTTGGCGCCCGCGGCCTGGCAGCTCAGCAGCGCCAGGTCGCAGCCGGCTTCGAGTGCGGCCAGCACGGCCTCCGCTGCGCCCACGCTGCGCCCTTCGATGCTGCGTGCGCCGGCCATGCTGAGGTCGTCGCTGATGATGGCGCCGGCAAAGCCGAGGCGCTGGCGCAGGATGTCCTGCAGCCAGCGCGTCGAGAACCCGGCCGGGCGACGATCGACCCGGGTATAGATCACGTGCGCCGGCATCACGGCGCCCAGCACCGAACCGAGCCAGCCGTAGGGCGCGGCGTCGTCGCGCAGGATCGCCGTGAGCGGGCGCCGGTCGCGCGGCACGTCGACATGCGAATCGGCGGTCACGAAGCCGTGGCCCGGGAAGTGCTTGCCGCAATTGGCCATGCCGGACTGCAGCAGGCCGTGCATCAGGCTCTTGGCCAGCATGGCGACCACGCGTGGATCGTCGTGCAAGGCGCGGTCGCCGATGACGCCGGAACGGGAAGCCGCCGCCGGCGCGCCGTCCTTCCAGTCCAGGTCGAGCACCGGCGCCAGCGTCAGGTCGACACCGCAGGCGCGCAGCTCGGCACCGAGCACCCGGCCACAGGCCGTGGCGGCGTCCTGGGCGCGCATCGCATCCTGCATCCAGAGTTCGCCCAGCCGGCGCATCGGCGGCAGGTGGGTGAAACCGTCGCTGCGAAAGCGCTGCACGCGCCCGCCCTCGTGATCGACGCAGATCAGCAGGTCGCGGCGCACGCGCTTGATCGCCGTGCACAGGCGCACGAGCTGGGCCCGGTCTTCCCAGTTGCGCGCGAACAGCACCACACCGCCGACCAGCGGGTGCGCCAGGCGCCGGCGATCGGCGGCGGAGAGCCGCGGACCGGCCAGGTCGATCAGGAGCGGGGCGTGGTCAGGCACGGGACGATCAGGTGAAGAACAGCCAGGTCAGCAGCGCATACAGCGGCAGCAGGATGCCGCAGCTCCAGACCATGTAGCCGAAGAAGCTGGGCATCTTCACGTCCTGGTCCTCGGCGATGGCCTTGACCATCAGGTTGGGCGCATTGCCGATGTAGGTCATGGCACCCATGAACACGGCGCCCGCGCTGATCGCCGCCAGCGTGGTCTCGAGCGGGCCGATCAGATCGGCGGTCACGCCGCCGGCGGTGTTGAAGAACACCAGGTAGGTGGGCGCGTTGTCCAGCAGCGAGGACAGCGAGCCCGTAATCCAGAAATACATCATCGGGTTGGGCGAGCCGTCGGCGTGCGTGACGGCGCGCACCACCGGCCCGAACGGGCCCTCGACGCCGGCCTGCAGCATGGCAATCACCGGGATGATGGTCAGGAAGATGCCGGCAAACAGGATCCCGACCTCGACGATCGGGCCCCAGCTGAACTGGTTGGCCTCGTGCACCCGGCCCGGCGTGATGGCCAGCGAGATCAGGGTCACGACGACCATGCCGAGGTCGCGCACCAGGCTGGGCAGCTCGACCTGGGTGCCGTAGACGTCGAACGCGATGCCGGGATTCCAGATGCCGCTCATCAGCACCAGGCCCACCACCGCGCCCAGCAGGATGAAGTTGGGCGCACCGTCGAAGCCGAAGCGCTCGTCATCCGGCGTCGGGTCGGCCGGCCGCACTCCCTCCTTGCGGAACAGGTAGCTGTCGAG
This sequence comes from uncultured Ottowia sp., assembly GCA_964424045.1. Classification (GTDB taxonomy): domain Bacteria; phylum Pseudomonadota; class Gammaproteobacteria; order Burkholderiales; family Burkholderiaceae_C; genus Ottowia. Next base: position 3,046 of record CAYRHV010000058.1, read on the forward strand.
CAGGAAGAACAGCACCAGCAGCACCACGATCAGGAACACCGTGTCCGGCAGCAGGTGGTTCACGGTCCAGAAGAACGGCACGCCCTTGAGGAAACCGAGGAACAGCGGGGGATCGCCCAGCGGCGTGAGCGAGCCGCCGATGTTGCTGACGATGAAGATGAAGAAGATCACCACGTGCGCCGCCGAGCGCCGGTTGTCGTTGGCGCGGATCAGCGGCCGGATCAGCAGCATCGAGGCGCCGGTGGTGCCCATGAAGCTGGCCAGCACCCCGCCGATCAGCAGGATGCCGCAGTTCAGCAGCGGCGTGCCCTTCAGGTTGCCCCGGATGTAGATGCCGCCCGACACCGTGAACAGGGCCATCAGCAGCAGGATGAACGGCACGTATTCGGCCAGCAGCGCGTGCACCAGGCCGGCACCGGCCACCTGCAGGCCGAACACGAGCGCGAACGGCACGAAGAACGCCAGCGTCCAGGCGGCCGAGATCTTGCCGAAGTGATGGTGCCAGACGCGCGGCCCGGCCAGCGGCCAGATCGCGATCGACAGCAGGATGCCGATGAACGGCACGGCCCACCACAGCGCCAGCTGGCTGCCGTCGAAGCTGGCGGCATGGGCCGGCGCCCCCAGCATCAGCAGGAGCAGGCAGACCGCGGCCGCGCGGCCGGCGCGCAACCCTGGAAACGGGCTCATGACTCGGGGCATGGCGGACGACTCTCCTCTCGAACGGGGGTTTGACCAGGGCCTTGGGGCCTGTCGGATACCGGCGAGCCCGGTGTCAGGGCTTGGACATGATCATTGCCGGCGCCTCCCGGAATACCGGCCCGGTGCTGGGCTCCGGCGGCGCCGGCAGGTCGAAGACCTGGCGCAGGTAGCTCAGGTAGCCCTCGTCCTCGACCATGGTCTTGCCCGGCGCGTCGGAGATCTTGGCCACCGGCTGGCCGTTGCACTGCACCATCTTCAGCACCAGCTGCAGCGCCTCGGGGCCGACGTCGTTGGTCAGGTTGGTGCCGACGCCGAAGGCCACCTGGATACGGCCGTGAAAGCGTCGGAACAGCTCGATGCAGCGCGGGATCGTCAGGCCGTCGCTGAAGACCAGGGTCTTGGTGCGCGGGTCGCAGCGATTGGCCCGATAGTGCTCGATCATGCGCTCGCCCCAGACGAAGGGGTCGCCCGAGTCGTGGCGCGCGCCGTCGAACAGCTTGCAGAAGTACATGTCGAAGTCGCGCAGGAAGGCATTCATGCCATAGACGTCCGACAGCGCGATGCCCAGGTCACCGCGGTATTCCTGCGCCCACTTCTCGAAGCCGAACACCTGCGTATCGCGCAGGCGCGGCCCCAGAGCCTGGCAGGCCTGCAGGTATTCATGCGCCATCGTGCCCATGGGTCGCAGGCCCAGCTCCTTGGCGAACAGCACGTTGCTGGTGCCCGTGAGCTGGCCCTGCTTGTCGCTGCCCAGCTCTCGCTGCAGCGTCTCCAGCACCTCGCGCTGCCAGACGCGCGAGAAGCGCCGGCGCGTGCCGTAGTCGGCGATCTTCAGCTCGGCCAGGCCCGGCCCCCGCAGCAACTCGATCTTGTCCGCCAGGCGACGCCGGCCCTCGGTGAAGTCGATGTTCGGCTGGGTGTTGCGAAAGTAGACCTCGCTGACGATCGCCAGGATCGGGATCTCGAACAGGATGGTGTGCAGCCAGGGGCCGCGCACCCGGATGTCGATCTCGCCGTTGGGCTGGGGCGTGAGCGTGAAGTGCTTCTCGCTGAGGCGAAACAGGCCGAGAAAGTCGATGAAGTCGCTCTTGATGAAACGCAGGCTGCGCATGTAGGCCAGCTCGTCGTCGCTGAAGCCGACGCTGCAGAGCGAGCGCAACTCGTCATGGATCTCGTGGATGTACGGCGTCAGCGGCACGCCCGGCGTGCGGCACTTGAACTTGTATTCGACCTGGGCCCCGGGGAACTGATGCAGCACCGCCTGCATCATGGTGAACTTGTACAGGTCGGTGTCGAGCAGGCTCTCGATGATCATGGCGCGTTTGTCTTCCTCTTTGCACGGCTGCCGGCGCAAGCCGGTGCCTGTCGTGCTTCTGTCAGTGTAGCGTGCTCGGATCGGCTCATTCGAGCCAGTGCGTGAACCCCTCGACCGGCTCGCGCGGGTTCCAGAAGGTGTTGACCGGCGCCGACTCGTCGGCCCAGCCGAGCGACATGCCGCAGACCAGCTTCTCCTGCGCGCCGGCGCCGACGTGGGGCAGGATGATGGCGCCGTAGTCGTTCCAGGCGGCCTGCGGGCAGGTGTGCAGGCCGCGCGCGCGGGCCGCCACCATGATGTTCTGCAGGAACATGCCGTAGTCGATCAGCGAACCCTCGCCCATCACGCGATCGACGGTGAAGATCAGGCCCACCGGCGCATCGAAGAAGCGGAAATTGCGCCGGTGCTGCGCGTGCATGGCGTCCTTGTCGCCCTTCTGGATGCCCAGCAGCCCGTACAGGGTCCAGCCGTTGTGGCGCCGCCGACCCAGGTAGGGCTCGATCCAGTGCGGCGGGTAATAGGCATATTCCTCCTGGTAGCGAGCCGCCGCCTCGGGGTCGTGGTAGCCGGCGTCATAGGCCGCGCACACCTTCTCCACCAGGGTTTCGCGCGCCGACCCCTGCAGCACGTAGACGCGCCAGGGCTGGGCGTTGCTGCCAGACGGCGCGCGGCTGGCCACGCGCAGAATGTCCTCGAGCGTCGCGCGCGGCACCGGATCGGGCCGGAACGCGCGCACGCAGTAGCGGTTCTCGATTGCCGCGTCGACGCTGGCGGGGTCCGCGATCGGTGCGTCCATCTGGCTCATTGCAAGGCCTCCAGTACTTTTTTCAGGTTGGCTGGCAACGGCACCGGCCGCTGCGTCGCACGATCAACGTAGACGTGGACGAAATGTCCCCGCGCCGCCGTCTGGCGCGCTCCGGCCGCGAACAGCCCGACTTCATAGCGCACGCTGGACGAACCGATGCGTGCGACCCGGATGCCGGCCTCGACGTCCTGCGGAAAGGCCAGCGGCGCGAAATAGTGGCACTGCGTCTCGACCACGAAGCCGATGGTCGTGCCGTGCGCGGTATCGAGCGCGCCCTGCTCGATCAGGTGGGCGTTTACCGCAGTGTCGAACCACGAGTAGTAGACGACGTTGTTGACATGTCCGTACTGGTCGTTGTCCATCCAGCGCGTGGTGATGCGGCGAAAGGCCCGATATCGGTCGCGGGGCTCCGGCTGCGGTCGAACGGCGTCATTCATCGGCGCCATTCTGCCAGCCGGCATGCCGGCAACCGACGCGCGCGCCCCGACGTGCGCGGCCAGGACGCTGCAAGCCAAAAGTTAGAACGCCACGTCTAAATATGTTGCAACGCAGCAAAAAGACTTGATTTGCTCCTTCCAGACCTTAAAATTCCTTCCATGCTGCACTGCAACATAATCAACGGCAGAGCGGTACCGAAGAGTTGTTTTTCATTCCACCATTGATATTCCGGAGAGACTTCACATGCTGACCCCTGACCAACTGCTGGCCTCGCAAAAAGCCAACCTCGAGACCCTGAATGGCCTGACCAACAAGGCCTTCGAAGGCGTCGAGCGCCTCGTCGAGCTGAACCTGCAAGCCGCCAAGGCCGCCCTGGCCGAGTCGCAGGAACACGCCAACGCCCTGCTGTCGGTGAAAGACGCGCAGGAACTGCTGGCCCTGCAAGCCGGCCTGCTGCAGCCCCTGGCCGAGAAGGCCGCGGCCTACAACCGTCATGTGTATGACATCGCCGCCGGCACCGCCAGCGAGTTCAGCAAGACCTTCGAAAGCAAGGTCGCCGAGAGCCAGGCCCAGTTTGCCTCCATGGTCGACCAGGCTGCCAAGAACGCCCCCGCCGGTTCGGACACCGCCGTTGCGATGATGAAGAGCGCCGTGGCTGCTGCCAACAACGCGTTCGAGTCGGTGCAGAAGGCCGTCAAGCAGGCCAGCGACATGGCCGAGGCGAACTTCAATGCCGTGGCCGCCAGCGCGACCAACGTGACCAAGAGCGCCACTGCCGCCAGCAAGAAGCGCTGATGCATGAAGGTGGCCATGCCTCGGGCACGGCTACCGGATGCAACACCCGGGCGCCTGGCCGCATCCAGCAGCCAGGCCCCAGCAACAAGGGCACAGCCTGCATCGTGTCCTTGTTACTGGGCGAACCGACCGGTTCCCCCAACCGTTTGTCTCCTCGGATCCTTTCGACACCTTACAGGTTCAGGGATCCCTTCAAAGGGCTGATCGCAAGATCAGCCCTCTTTTTTTGTGGGTGCGCCTTGCGCGCTGCGGCTCGGCACGGCGTCCGACCGCACTCAGGGCCGAGGGGGGAGCGAATCGGAATCGGAATCCGATTCGGACTCGACGCGCGCCCGCGCGGCCGCCGCCAGGCCCCGCACGGCGCCCAGTATCGAGGCCAGCGCCGTCGCCGCCAGCAAGGCCAGCCAGCCGATCCGCAGTCCCGGCGCGGCGGCATCGTGAGCCACCATGCTGTAGAGGGCGAACAGCAGGGGCAGCGCCACCAGGGCCAGCGCGTGCAGCCAGGGCCGGCCTCCGAATGCGCGCGCCATGAGCCAGGACAGGCCCCAGCCCAGCCCCCAGGCCAGCACCGCCACCACGCCCAGCAGGGAACTGCTTTCCAGTGCTGCGCTGGTCAGCAGCAGCAGCAGCAACAGGGCCCCGGCCACGGCGTAGACCCCGATCACCAGCGGATCCAGGCCACCACGCTCCGACATGCGGTCCGGCCTCCCCCTGCGGCCCTCAGGCGCCGTGCCCGTAGAGCCAGGGAACGTCGAGCAGGCGCTCGCCCAGCAGGCGAATCGAGGCATCGCGCCCGACTCGCACCAGGCCGCGCGCGTGGAACACCTCGCCGTTGCGGCGCGAGCGCTCCTGAACGCGGGCGCAACGCTGCCAGCGGGCCAGCGCATAGCGCTTCAGCCGCGTCGGCACGTCGATGATCGGATCCATGGCCAGCGCGTGCGCCAGTTCGGCCGCGTCCTCGATGGCCATGCCGGCGCCCTGGGCCATATAGGGTCGCATGGGGTGAGCCGCGTCGCCCGCGAGCGCCACCAGGCCCCGCGCCATCTGGCCGGCACCGACCACCGGGGGACGCGCCGCCAGCACCCAGCGGCGCCAGGGCCGATCGTTCAGCCCGGCCTGCGCGGCGCCGGCAACCAGGTCGCGCAGGGGGGTGCAACTGCGCGCCAGCGCACGCTCGAGCTCGGCCTGCGCGCGCGTCGGCTCGTCAAGGTCATCCCCGCGGGCCGGCAAGTGCCCACGCAGGATGGCCACGACGTTGAGTGCCTCGCCCCGGCGCACCGGATAGTGCACCACGTGCAGACCGGGCCCGAGCCAGATCGTGACCTGGTTGGCCCGCAGCGCCGGCGGCAACTGCCCCATGTCGAACGCCCCCCGGTAGGCCAGGTCGCCAATCGCCTGCGGTGGCCCGTCGCCCAGCAGCTGGGCACGCACCGTGCTGAGCAGGCCGTCCGCGCCCAGCAGGGCGTCGCCCTCGATGACATTGGGGCCGACGCGCGCCTGGACGGCCAGGCCCTGGTCGCGGAACCCGCTCAGGGTCTGGCCGAGATTGACCTGCACCCGACCCGAAAGCGCGCAGGCACGCGCCAGCAGGGCATGCAGGTCGGCACGGTGGATGGTGACGTAGGGCGCGCCATAGCGCGCCTCGGCGCGGCCGCCCAGCGTCAGCAGGCCGAGCTCGGCACCGCTCACGGCGCTGCGCACCTGCAGGCGCTCCGGATAGGCCGCCACGGCGCGCAAGTCGTCCGCCAGGCCCCAGGCGTGCAGGATGCGTGTGGCGTTGGGTCCGAGCTGCAGGCCAGCCCCGACCTCGGCAAACACGGGCGTACGTTCATAGACGCGCACCTCCCAGCCCGCCCGCGCCACGGCCCACGCCGCCGCCATGGCGGCGATGCCGCCGCCGGCGATCAGCAGTTGTTGTGTTGCACTCATCGGTGCCGATTGTGCCCGCGCGTCAGCGGCTCAAAGGCATGCCGTCGGTCATCACCGGCGCGCGCCCACGTCGCGGCCAGACGGGCACGAAGGCCTGCCACGGGGATCTCCGCCGGCCATTCGCCATCCCACTCTCGACGAGGTCGAAAGCTGCGCCCAGGCCTGCCCGCGCAGGCCCGGAGAGGCTCGAGAGCCACCGCCTTGCGGGCGGCAAATTCACGCCAGCAACTGGCGCAGCACGTAGGGCAGGATGCCTCCGTTGTGGAAGTAGTCGATCTCGATCGGCGTGTCGATGCGCAGCGTCAGCTTGGCCGTCTGCTTGCTGCCGTCGGCGCGCGTGATCAGCATCGCCACGTCGCAGCGCGGACGCATCGTCGCCGGCGGCACGATGTCGATCAGCTCGTCGCCTTTCAGGCCCAGCGTCTCCCAGGACTCGCCCGGCTTGAACTGCAGCGGCAGCACCCCCATGCCGACCAGGTTGGAGCGGTGGATGCGCTCGAAGCTCTTGGCCACCACGGCCTGGATGCCCAGCAGCTGGGTGCCCTTGGCGGCCCAGTCGCGGCTCGAGCCAGTGCCGTATTCCTCGCCCGCGAACACCACCGTCGGGATGCCAGCGGCCATGTAGTCCATGGCCGCATCGAAGATGTATTTCTTCTGGCCCGAAGGCTGGGCCAGCGTCAGGCCACCCTCCTCGCGGCTGCCGTCGGCCTTGGGCGGAATCATCAGGTTCTTGATGCGCACGTTGGCAAAGGTGCCGCGCATCATGACCTCGTGGTTGCCGCGGCGTGAGCCGTAGCTGTTGAAGTCCTGCTTCTGCACGCTGTTGGCGATCAGCCACTGGCCCGCCGGTGCGCTGTCCTTGATGCGGCCCGCCGGCGAGATGTGGTCGGTGGTGACCGAGTCGCCGAACAGCGCCATGATGCGCGCGCCGCGGATCGCCGTGTCCGCCTCGGCCGGATCGGTGCCGGCGAGCGTGAAGCCGTCGAAGAACGGCGGCTCGGCAATGTAGGTGCTGGTGGGCCAGTTGTAGACCTGCCCCTTGACCTCGGGGATCTTCTCCCACAGCTTTCCCGGCTCGGTCTTGACCTTGGAATAGTTCTCGCGGAACACCTTGCCCTTCATGGCGAACTTGAGCAGCTGGTTGACTTCGTCGGTGCTGGGCCAGATGTCGCCCAGATAGACGTCCTTGCCGCCCTTGCCCTTGCCCAGCGGCTCGGTCATCAGGTCGATCATCATGTTGCCGGCAATGGCGTAGGCCACCACCAGCGGCGGGCTCATCAGGAAGTTCGCCTTCACGTTCGGGTGGATGCGGGCCTCGAAGTTGCGGTTGCCCGACAGCACCGACGCACACACCAGCTCATGCTGGTTGATGGCCTCGTTGATTTCGGGCGCGAGGTCGCCGGAGTTGCCGATGCAGGTGGTGCAGCCGTAGGCGGCCAGATCGAAGCCGATCTTCTCCAGGTAGGGCAGCAGGCCGGTCTCCGTCAGGTATTCGGTCACGACGCGCGAGCCGGGCGCCAGCGAGGTCTTGACGTAGGGCTTGATCTTCAGGCCATGCTCGACCGCCTTCTTGGCCGCCAGGCCGGCGGCCAGCATGACGCTCGGGTTGCTGGTGTTGGTGCAGCTGGTGATGGCGGCGATCAGGACGTCGCCATTGCCGACGCTGTAGCCCCCCTTGGGCACCGGATGCAGGCCGACGACGGTGCTTTCGGCGGCCCCCAGCAGCGGCTTGTTGCCGACCATCTCGATCTTGTTGCGTGGCGATCCCTCGGTGCTGTTGGGCTGCTCGGGCAGGCTGACGCCATGCACCTTGCCGTCGCGCGTCAGGTGCACGCGCTGGTGCAGCGTCTCGGCCGGGCGCTTGAAGCCGCCCTCCTCCATCGGCTTCGAATACATCACCTTGAACTGCTCGGCCATCTGGCCCAGCGCGATGCGGTCCTGCGGCCGGCGCGGGCCGGCGAGGCTGGGCTCGACGGTGCTGAGGTCGAGCGAAACGACCTCGGAGTAGTCGATCTGGCCCGCCCTGGCGGTGCCGAACATGCCCTGGGCACGGAAGTAGGCCTCCAGTGCCTCGATCTCGGCCTTGCTGCGGCCGGTGCCCTGGAAGTATTCGACGGTGCGCTCGTCGACCGGGAACAGGCCGAGGGTGGAACCGTTCTCGGGCGACATG
>CAYRHV010000059.1:0-11173 GCA_964424045.1 uncultured Ottowia sp.
TTCGGCATCTGCTCATCGAGCCTGGCAAGCCGATGCAAAACGGCTACATCGAGAGTTTCAACGGCAAGTTCCGCGATGAGTGCCTGAACAAACACTGCCTCCAGACGCTGCGGCAGGCTCGCCAGAACCCGACAACCAACGAGATCACGCAACCTTCAACCCGGGCTCCTTCCGAATCACCGGCATCGCGAAAGGAGACAGGTCGCTAGAGCCTCGACAGGGGAGCGTTCAGCGGCAGGCAACGCACGCCAAAGAGTTGCGGATTGCGCGAGTGGGTTGTAGTCTCATCAATCATCAGCATGCTCAACGATGTCGGACCGCAGACTCGTCTTCTTCAGCTATCGGCATGATAGTGACGGGCAGCGTTGGCTCACCGCACTACGCGGTGCGCTCGAGCCTTATGTGCTGGCGCAGGATCTGATCACCTGGTCCGATCACGACATTCGCGTCGGCACGCGCTGGCACTCGCAGATCGTCGGTGCGATCGAGTCGACGCGCGTCGCGGTGCTGCTGGTCAACCAGGGGTTCTTCGCGTCGAAGTACATCCGCGAGCACGAGTTGCCGCGCCTGCTTGCCGACGCGGATGCTGGCCGGCTGACGATCGTGGTCGTACCGATCGGAGAGTGCGACCCAACGTTGCTCCAGCAACATGGATTGGCCGAGAGACAGTTTGCGCTCGAGCCCGAGAAACCGCTCAGTGCCCGCGTCCGCAACCAGCGCGAAAAGGCGATCGTCGAAACGGCGATGAAGATCCGGGACGTCTATGGCACGATCGCGGAGCCGGTGTTGACGACTGGTCAAGAGGTGCTGTTCCGGCGCGGCGAGTCAGTCGCTGGCAGCGAAGAGATCACAAGCCTCCGCGGCCTGTTGATCGATGTCCCGTCGCTCAACGCTGCCCGTCATGTTCCGCGCGATGCCGAACTCGCGCTGCTGCGCGAGCAATTGTTGCGCAGCGACGAACTGGCGGTTGGCCTGACTTCGGCCGTCCCCGGCCTTGGTCTGCAAGGAATGGGCGGCATGGGCAAGAGCGTGATGGCGCAGGCGCTGTGCCACGACGATGCGGTTCGTCGCGCTTTTCCCGACGGCATCGCCTGGGTGGCATTGGGCCAGAGGCCCGAGCTGCTGACGCTGCAGAACCAGCTGCTGCACCGGTTCGACCCGGTTGCACCGCCAAGCGAGAGTGTGTCCGAGGCGCGTTCGCGTCTCGAAGCGGCGTTCGCTGGCAAGCGGGCGCTGCTGGTGATCGACGACATCTGGGATGCCGAGCACTTTCGCGCTTTTGATGTCGTACGCGGCCGCAGTCGGCTGCTGTTGACGACACGCGATGCAAGCGTGCTCGCGCAGATCGGTGCACGTGCGCAGCCGATCGAACGCATGCCAGACGCGGTCGCACGGGCGCTGCTGGCTCAGCGCGCCGGTATGGCGCCCGATGCGCTGCCACCAGAGGCTGACGCGGTCCTGCGCGAGACCGATGGTCTGCCCCTGGCCATCGCGCTGGCTGGCGCGCAAGTTGCAGACGGCGTGAGCTGGGGGACGTTGATCGAGGAGCTGCGGCGGGGGCACGTCGACTTTCTCGACCACCGCTATGGAAGCGTGTTCGCGACGCTCGGTCGCAGCGTTGATGCCTTGCCCGGCGATGAGCGCGAGCGCTATCTCGAACTGGCGGTCTTTCCGGAAGATACGGAGGTGTCCACCAGCGTGATCGCTCGGCTGTGGTCGCATAGCGGCGGGCTCAGTGCGGCGAAGACCGAGCAGCTGCTGGCTCGCCTCGAGCGCAAGGCGTTGCTCACCCTGATTGGCGACGCGCGCAGTGGCCGCGTGACGCTGCATGATCTGCAGCGCGATTTTGTCCGCATGCGCACGCCCGACATCGGTCGCCTGCACAGCCTGCTGCTGGACGCGTACCGGGCGACGCTCGCACTGCGGGAGGGCGCGACCGACTGGGCGATGCTGCCGGATGACGAACCCTACCTTGGCCGTTATCTGACTGATCACCTGGCCGGTGCCGAGCGCTTTGACGAACTGCGTTCGACCCTGCTCGACCTCGACTGGATCGATTCCCGACTGCGCGCTGAAACACGGATGATCGAAGGCCGCCCTCAGGTGGACATGCACGCTGTGGTTCAGGCGTATGCAGCTCTGCCCGGCGATGCAGCTACCAGCGATCTGGCGCGGGCGCTGCGGTTGTCAACCCATATCCTGCACGCGCATCCGGAGGCACTGGCGCAGCAACTGTTCGGGCGCTTGGGCACCAGTGGCGATGCGGTGTTGAAGTCGCTGGCAGAAAAGGCGTGGGCTCGCGTCGAGGCGTTGGAGCATTGGACACCGATGGTTGCGGCACTCAGCCCTGTGGGCGCTCAGCTCGGCGTGATGCCGCATGGCGCACCAGTCGAAGGCGCCCTGCTGCTGCCCGATGGCCGGCGCGCGCTGTCGTGGGCGAGGGACGACACGCTGCGGCTGTGGGACCTGGAGAAGGGCAGCCAGGTGCAGGTGCTCGCCGGGCACAAAAGCTCGGTCGAAGGTGCACTGCTGCTGCCCGACGGCCGGCGCGCGCTGTCGTGGTCGGATGACAGAACGCTGCGGCTGTGGGACCTGGAGAAGGGTAGCCAGGCGCAGGTGCTTGACGGGCATGAAGGCTGGATCTTCGGTGCACTGCTGCTGCCCGACGGCCGGCGCGCGCTGTCGTGGTCGGATGACCGCACGCTGCGGCTGTGGGACCTGGAGCAGGGCAGCCAGGCGCGGGTGGTCGCTGGACATGAAAGCTCGGTCGAAGGCGCACTGCTGCTGCCTGATGGCCAGCGCGCGCTGTCGTGGTCGAAGGATGGCACGCTGCGGCTGTGGGACCCGGAGAAGGGCGGCCAGGTGCAGGTACTCGCCGGGCACGAAACGCCAGTCGAAGGCGCCCTGCTGCTGTCTGACGGCCAGCGCGCCCTGTCGTGGTCAGCTGACAGCACGCTCCGGTTGTGGGACCTGGAGAAGGGTAGCCAGGCGCAGGTGCTCGCCGGGCACAAAAGCTCGGTCGAAGGTGCACTGCTGCTGCCCGACGGCCGGCGCGCGCTGTCGTGGTCGGATGACAGAACGCTGCGGCTGTGGGACCTGGAGAAGGGTAGCCAGGCGCAGGTGCTTGACGGGCATGAAGGCTGGATCTTCGGCGCACTGCTGCTGCCTGATGGCCAGCGCGCGCTGTCGTGGTCGAAGGATGGCACACTGCGGCTGTGGGATCTGGAGCAGGGCATCCACGTGCTGGTGCTCGACGGGCATGAAGGCTGGATCTTCGGCGCACTGCTGCTGCCTGATGGCCAGCGCGCGCTGTCGTGGTCGAAGGATGGCACACTGCGGCTGTGGGATCTGGAGCAGGGCAGCCGGGCGCAGGTGCTCGCCGGGCACGAAGCGTCAGTCGGAGGTGCACTGCTGCTGCCCGACGGCCGGCGCGCGCTGTCGTGGTCGGATGACCGCACGCTGCGGCTGTGGGACCTGGAGCAGGGTAGCCAGGCGCAGGTGCTCGCAGGGCACGAAGGCCGGGTCCGAGGCGCACTGCTGCTGCCGGACGGCCGGCGCGCGCTGTCGTGGTCGGATGACCGCACGCTGCTGCTGTGGGACATGGAGCAGGGCAGCCAGGCGCAGGTGCTCGCCGGGCATGAAGACGAGATCGAAGGCGCACTGCTGCTGCCTGACGGCCGGCGCGCGCTGTCGTGGTCGGTTGATAGCGCGCTTCGGCTGTGGGACCTGGAGCAGGGCGGCCAGGCGCGGGTGCTCGACGGGCACGAAGGCCGGGTCCGAGGCGCACTGCTGCTGCCTGACGGCCGGCGCGCGCTGTCGTGGGCGAGGGACGACACGCTGCGGCTGTGGGACCTGACGGCCGCTGCGCCCGTGGCCTGCTACTGGGCCGACGCCGTGATCACCACCGTCGCTCTGGCCCAGCAGGTGGATCGCATCTTCGCTGGCGACGCCCTCGGTCGAGTTCAGATCTTGAACTTGAAACCGGAAGAGGGCAGCCGGTCGGTCCGTTGACACGCAATATGCGCTCGTGCTGCTCGATCAGGCTCGCGGAAATCAGCCGCGCCCTGTTGCATCGGCTCACTCCTCCTCCTTCACCCGGTACTGCCCCGCCAGCTGCTGCTGCACCTGCGGTGGCACCACCTCGTAGTGCGACAGCGCCAGGGTGTAGACGCCCTGGCCGGCGGTGAGGGAGTCCAGGCGAGCCTGATAGCTCGCCAACTCGGCCAGCGGCACCTGGGCGGTGACGAGGACCTGGCCGGGACGCGGGGTGTCGGTGCCGCTGACGATGCCGCGGCGCGATGACAGGTCGCCGGTGATGGCGCCGGTGGCGCTGTCGGGGGCGGTGATGGCGATGCGGGCGATGGGCTCGAGCACCGTCGGCCTGGCCTCACGGATGGCCAGCTGCACGGCCTTCTTGCCAGCGGTGACGAAGGCGACTTCCTTGCTGTCGACCGGGTGGTGCTTGCCGTCGTGCACGATGACGCGGATGTCCTGCACCGGGTAGCCGGCAATGACGCCCTCGGCCAGCGCCTCGCGCACGCCTTTTTCCACCGCGGGCATGAACTGGCCGGGGATGGTGCCGCCCTTGACCTGGTCCACGAATTCGTAGCCGGCGCCGCGCGGCAGGGGCTCGACGCGCAGGTGCACCTCGCCGAACTGGCCGGCGCCGCCGCTCTGCTTCTTGTGGCGGTACTGGGCGGCGGCGTTCTGGGCGATGGTTTCGCGGTAGGCGATGCGCGGCGGCTGGGTCTCGACCTCGAACTTGTAGCCATCCTGCAGGCGCTCCAGCAGCACGCGCAGGTGCAGCTCGCCCAGGCCGTAGACGACGGTCTCGTTGGTGCTGGCCAGGCGCTCGAGCTTCAGGCAGGGGTCTTCGGCCACCAGCTTGCCGACGATGTCCCACAGGCGCTGCTCGTCGCCGCGCTTTTTCGGCCGGAGGGCGACGCCGTGCACCGGCACCGGGAAGGGCAGCGGGCGCAGGCGGATGTGGGCGTCCTCGGCGGCGTCGTGCAGCACGGCGTCGTAGTGCAGCTCGTCGACCTTGCCGATGGTGCAGAGGTCGCCCGGGCCGGCGCTGGCCACCTCGACGTGCTCCTTGCCCTGCTGCAGATACAGGTGGCCGACCTTGAAGGGCTTGCGGCCGTCGCCAATGAAGAGCTGCGAGGCCGGGGCGATGGTTCCCTGGTGCACGCGCACATAGGCCAGCCGGCCGACGTAGGGGTCGATGCCGATCTTGAACACCTGCGCCAGCACGTGGGCGGCGGGGTCGGGCTGGACGTGGATGATCTCCGGGGAGTCGCCCTCGCCCTTGAGGAAGTCGGGCGGGTTGTCTTCGGCCGGGTTAGCCAGCAGGCGGGTGATGACGTCGAGCAGCTCGGCCACGCCGGCGCCGGTGCGTGCCGAGACGAAGCAGACCGGGATCAGGTGGCCCTCGCGCAGCGCTTGCTGCAGCGGGGCGTGCAGTTCGCCGGGGTCGATGTCGCCCTGTTCCAGGTAGCGCTCGACGAAGGCCTCGTCGACGTCGACGACCTGCTCGACCAGGGCGTTGTGGGCCTCGGACACGGCGCCCAGGTCGCTCGTGCCCTCGCGGTTGTAGAAGCAGTCCAGCACCTGGCTGGCGCCGCCCGCCGGCAGGTTGAGCGGCAGGCATTCGGCGCCGAAGGCGGCCTGGATGTCGGCCAGCAGGGCGGCGAGGTCGACGTCCTCGGCGTCGATCTTGTTGACGATGAGGATGCGGTCCTGCTGGCGTTCCGCGGCCCAGTCCATCATGCGGCGTGCCATGGGCTCGATGCCGGCGGCGGCGTTGATGACGATGGCGGCGGTTTCGACCGCCTCCAGCGCCGGCAGGCTCTGGCCCAGGAAGTCGGGCAGGCCGGGGGTGTCGATCAGGTGGATGCGGCAGCCGTCGTGCTCCAGGTGCATGACCGAGGACTGCAGCGAATGGCGGGCCTTGATCTCCTGCGGGTGGTGGTCGCTGACGGTGTTGCCGCGCTCGATGCTGCCCATGGCGCCGATCGCGCCGGCTTGGTGCAGCAGGGCCTCGGCCAGGGTGGTCTTGCCGCTAGCGGGCGCGCCCACCAGGGCCAGGGTGCGGATCTGTTCGACGGGCTTCGGGCCGGGTGTTGCCATGCTGGTCTCCGCGATTGGCTGCTCTTGTGACGTCCATCATGCCGCAGCGGCGGGCGCTTGAACACCATGCATGCCCGCAGCGCGAGCGACAATCGCGCCATGACTGCCACGCCCAAATCCACATCTACATCCGCCGCCGCATTCGCCGAGGTGCTGCGCTTCTGGCTGGGCGCACACCCGCTGGACGATGCCGCCATGGCGCGTGTGCAGGCGCAATGGTTCAAGAAGGACGAGGTGTTTGACGAAGTCCTGCGCGAGCGCTTTGGGGCCACCATCGCCCGGGCCCGTGATGGCGCGCTGGATCACTGGGCGCAGGACGCCGAGGGCCGGCTGGCGCTGCTCATCGTGCTGGACCAGTTCACGCGCAACGTGTTTCGCGACACGCCTGACAGCTTTGCCAGCGACCCGAAGGCGCTGGCCCTGGCGCTGGAGGGCATCGAGCGCGGCCACGACCGGGCGGTGCCGCCGATGGCGCGCATCTTCTGCTACCTGCCGCTGGAGCACGCCGAGGACGCGGCGCTGCAGGCGCGCGCGGTGGCGCTGATGCAGGCGCTGCGCGACGACCCGCAGGCCGAGCCCAAGGCTTTCTTCGACAATACGCTGGACTTTGCGCGCCGGCATCAGGCGGTGATCGAGCGCTTTGGCCGCTTTCCGCACCGCAATGCGATCCTGGGGCGCGCCAGCACGGCGGAAGAGCAGGCCTATCTGGCGCAGCCGGGGGCGGGGTTTTGATGCGAACTTGCGTTCGGAATGACAAATGACGAATGACTTCGCTGCGCTTCAATGACACGGCGTCATTGCTTGCGTCGGCGCCGTCCGGTGCTGTTTGTCCTGTTGTTGAGCGGATCGGTGTGTGCCGGGCACCTCACGGCGCGCTGGCGCGGTCCTCGCGCGGCGTGGGCAGCCACAGCTCCAGCGTGTTGGGCTGGGCCTTGAGGCTGGCCGGCAGGTCGGTGATCCAGGGCGGTTGCTGTGCCAGGCCGGGCCAGCAATCGGCGCCGACCAGGGCCTGTGACAGTTGCGCGGCGCAGGCGCGCGCGGCGGCGTCGTGCGCGATCAGCGTCGGCTGGCGCCAGGGGACGGGCCGGCGCCGCTGGCGCAGTTCGGCGCTGCGGGTGACGTTTTCCAGCGGCGCGACTCGGTAGTCCTTTGCGTTCAGCGCGGCGCGCAGGGCTTCGGCGCGCGGGCGTGCGGCTTCGTTGTAGATCTGGGTGTAGAGCGTGACGCCGTCGCAGGCCGGCGCGGATGCTGGTCGGCATAACGCGGGAGCGGCTGGTGGCTCGGCGGCACTGGCGTCTGGCGCGGCGGGTGCGGTGGGGATGACGTCTGGTGCGGCGGCAGGCACTGCCGCCATCTCGGTCGGCACGGGCCGTCGTGCCGCCCTCGGTGGCGGCGCCAAGGCCACCTGCGGGGCCTCGGGCGCGCCGGTGATGCGGGTCCAGAGGCCGTGCAGGCTGTCGGTCGGTCGGCGCGGCGGGTCCCAGTAGCTGAGCGCGTCGGTGTCGCTCGCCGGGCGCGCCGCCAGCGAGCACAGCAGTTCGCGTGCCGGGCTGCCGTGGGCCGGGCAGGTGGCGGCGTCAACTGGAGTGCTGCAGATCTGCGCCACCCCCTGCAGCAGCAGGTCCAGGGTCTGCGCATCCTGCGACGTGAGGGCGCGGCTGCCGCGCAGCTCGTGCAGGCGGGTCACCTGGGTCACGGTGTAGGCCGACAGGCGCGGGCAGGTGGCGGGGGCGTCGCGCAGTTCGCGCGCGACCTCGATCAGGCTCTGCTCGACGGCCTGGCGCTGCTGGCTGCCGCTGAGCCGCAGCTGGTCCTGCGCCTGCCACAGGCCCAGCAGCAGGGCGCCGATGGCACCCAGCCCGACCGAGCCGCCGATCACCGCGGCCTGGGTGCCGCGGCGCCAGCGCGGTGGCGCCGGGGTCTGGGTCGGGGTGGCGTCTGGGACGTTGTCGCGCGCCAGCGGCGCTGGCGTCGTCAGGTCGTGCCGCGGCGCGCTGCGCCAGCCGGGCAGGCGTGCCAGCCAGGTGTCGCTGAGCGTGCGCCCGAGGTCCTGGCCCAGCCGGTGGTAGCTTTCCCACTGCGCTTCGTCGAAGAACTGGTCCGAAGTGGCGTCATGCGGGAAACTGGGGCGGCGCCGGGCGTAGGCCAGTAGGTCGAGGTCGAGCGCGTCGTGCAGGCTGGGCTTGGCCACCAGCAGCGTGCCCTCGCGCGCGCGGCCGTCCGGGCCGGCGCGGTAGCGGATGCGCGCCAGCAGTACGCCGCGGCCGTGCCCGGCGTCGGCCAGCTCGTCGGGCGAGAGGATCTGCAGGCCGCCCTGGGACGCGCCGAACAGGCGCTCGGCCTCGGCGCGCGAGTAGAAGGCGATTTCGGCGCCGAAGTCGATGCGCGCCTTGCGCACCAGGTTCTCCAGGTCGGCGTAGTCGTAGTGGGCGTCGGCGCTGGCGTCCGACAGCAGGATGAAGTCGCACTGGCGCCGGATCAGCGCGTAGACACCGGTGTTGTCGAAGTGGCCGCCGTCGGAGGCGTACCACCAGGGGTCGGTGTGGCCGAAGAAGCGCGCGCCGGCCTCGCTCCACAGCATGCGCGGCTTGGGCGCATGGCGCCATTGCCATGCGCGCCAGCGGCTGCCCGTGTCGGGCTGCCACATGGGCGAGGGCATCCAGTGCCCCAGGCGGATGCCGAGCAGGAACAGCACCAGCGCCCAGCCGGTCGAGGTGTAGCTGCCGGCGCCCGGCGCCGCGGCGGCGCCCGAGATCGCGACCCAGTGGCCCAGCGTACCGGCGCCGCAGGCGTCGCTGTCGGTGTCCTGCCCATGGCCGGCGCACACCAGCGGCGCCGGCCCGATCTCGAGCGCGCGCGCCGACGCCGTGAGCAGGGTGCCCTTGCGGTCGGCGTTGTACAGGCCGCTGGCGTCGTCGCGCGTCTGGTTCAGGCAGCAGTTGATGAGCTGGATCGGTCCACCCGCCAGCTCGGGCCGGTGCTCGGCCAGCGCGATGTCGTCGCCGCTCGCCACCTGCGTGACGCTGCGCAGACGGGCATCGCGTGGTGTGAAGCGCGACCACAGGCCGCGCGCCGCGTTGCCCGGCGCCAGGTAGGCGCGCACCAGCCGGGCCCGGTAGAAGCTGTGCAGCGACGAGGAATTGACCGCCTGCGCATAGCTGCGCGTGCCCAGCCACCAGGCCAGCACCAGCACCAGCAGCAACAGCCAGCGCAGCCAGGCCGGCAGCGGGCGCAGCCAGTCCAGCGGCGCCTGGCCGAACACCCACCACTGCACCACCACCAGCCAGGCCAGCACCAGCACCAGCGTGGCCAGGCGCCCGGCGATGTCGAGCAGGCGCGGGCCGAGCGCCTGGGCCCGGTCGTCCAGCGCCTTGGCCGCCAGCTGTTGCAGCGGCAGCGCCAGCGCCCGCAGCACCACCAGCACCGTGCCGCCCAGGCCCAGGCTGCCCCACAGCAGGGTGGCCTCGTCGTGTGCCGACAGCCGTTCCAGCAGCCACCAGCTGGCGCGATCGAGCAGGGCGGCCAGCCCCAGGACCACGGCGACCGCCAGTGCCTGGCGCAGCCAGCGCGTGTAGTGGTTGCGCAGCCGGCCCACGGCCAGCGTGCGTTCTTCATCGGTCGTTGCCAGGCGCCAGACCGACCCGGCGTGCCCGAGCACGGCCGACCACAGCGCCAGCGCCAGCAGCGGCGCGACCAGTCGGGCGTCGCGCAGGGCGGCGCCCGGGCCGTCCCCAGTCAGGGCCCAACGGCTGGTCAGCACGGCTGCCATGACCAGGGCGGCCAGCAACGCGAGGTCGCCGCCATACAGGCGCTGCGGTGTGGCTGCACGCGTCTCGGGGGCCACCCAGTAGCCGACCAGCAGCGCCGGCAGCGTCAGCGCCAGCCACGCCAGCGTCAGCGCCAACCAGGGCGACAGCCAGCCGCCCCAGGCCAGCGGGTCGTGCCAGCGCGTGGCGTCGCCCAGCATGTGCGGCAGCGTCACCAGCAGCGCCAGCGGGATCAGCGTGAACAGGGTCTCGACGTGAATCGCCAGGAAGGCGCGCAGGTAGCTCGCGGCGGCGGTACCGAGATCGTGCGCGCCGGCGGGCGACAGGTAGCGGCCGTTGCGGCGCAGCCAGTCCAGCACCAGCGAGCGGTCGTCGGCCAGTTCGCGCTGCGCGCCGGCCAGCCCCAGGGCGCACACCAGACGGCCGAGCAGCGCCGCCGTGAAGCCGCCGCCCGACACGCTGGAGAGGTAGTCGATGCGCCCCAGCAGCCGTCCGCCGGCCAGCCCGCGCAGCAGGCCGAGCGCGTAGGTCGCACTGCGCACGCCGCCGCCCGACAGCGCGACGCCCACGGTCGGCAGCGTGCGCGCCTCGGCGTTGCCGAGGCCGAGCCGGCGGCGCCGGCGCAGGACGGCCGCGCGCTCGTCGCGCAGCAGCTGCTCGGCGGCGGAGCGGATTGGCGGGGGGCTGGCCATGGCTCCAAGGTAGAAGCAGGGGCCGGTGATGTCAACGACCGATCGATCGAAGCGTCGGCCTACGCCCATAGGTCGTATGGCCGATCCCGTCCCGCATGCCGGCGCCGCGCGAGCCTCCCATCAACCGGCTGAGCGGCCCCGGTTGAATGGTGTGGCCGTGGCAAGCGGCGCTGGGCGCAGGCGTTCAGCCGCCGTCGCTTTCCTCCACCTGCTGAAAATCGATGTAGCCGCGCTCGACGTTGGTGCCGACCAGGCGGGCGCGCACCTTGTCGCCGACGTGCAGCTCGCGGCTCGGCTGCAGCAGGCCGTCGGCGGGCGGCTCGACGATGCGCAGCCAGGTGTTGCCGCGCGACTGACCGGTGACGACGCCGTCGAAGAGCTCGCCGACGCGCGACTCCAGCAGCATCGCGGCCTCGGACTTGCGCAACTGGCGCTCGACCTTGTTGGCGGCGTCTTCCTGGCGCGTGCAGCGGTTGGCGAGGAATTCAAGTTCGGTATCCGAGTAGGGCGGGCGCTCGTCGGCCAGCGCGGCCTTCAGCAGGCGGCCGGTGATGAGGTCCGGGTAGCGGCGATTCGGCGCGGTGG
>CAYRHV010000060.1:0-11171 GCA_964424045.1 uncultured Ottowia sp.
GCGCCGCTGGCGGCGGCCAGGTCGGCGAGCCGGATGCCGGCCATCACCGACAGCTGCAGCGCGCCGCCCACGTGCGGTGCCACCGGCTGCGCCGCGTCGCGAAAGCTCTGCGGCTTGACGGCCCAGACCAGCAGGTCGGCGCCAGCCAGCGCGGCGTCGGCTCCGGGCCGGGCGGCCACGCCGAGCTGGTCCTGCAGCGCCTGGCGCGTGGCCTCGAACGGCTCCACGACCTGGATGCGCACCGCCGGCAGGCCGCGGCGGATGAGCCCGCCAATGATCGCGCGGGCCATGTTGCCGCCGCCGATGAAGGCGATGCGGGTGGCGGGGTCGAGCGTCGGTGCTGTGGTGGTGTGCGGGTCAGCGTGGGCCATGGCCGCAGTGTAGGCGTTGGTGCAGCGCTCAGCCGACCCCGGCCACGGCCTGGCGCACGGCGCGCTCCCACTGCGCCATGCGCTCCTGCGCCTGCTCGTGCGACAGCGTGGGGTGGAACACCCGCTCCGCGTGCCACAGGGATTCGAGCTCGCCCAGGCTGCCGTAGGCGCCGCAGTGCAGGCCGGCCAGATAGGCCGCGCCCAGGGCGGTGGTTTCGACCACCCGGGGCCGCAGCACCGGGATGCCCAGCAGGTCGGCCTGGAACTGCATCAGCAGGTCGTTCACGCAGGCCCCGCCATCGACGCGCAGCTCGCTCACCGGCTGGCCGTCGCCGCGCTGGGCGTCGCGCGACATGGCGGCCAGCAGGGCGGCGCTCTGGAAGGCGATGCTCTCCAGCGCCGCGCGCGCGATGTGTGCCACCGTGGTGCCGCGCGTCAGGCCGGTGATGGTGCCGCGTGCCTCCGGCTGCCAGTACGGCGCGCCCAGGCCGGTGAAGGCCGGCACCAGCACCACGCCGCCGGCGTCCGGCACGCTTTCGGCCAGCTGCTGCACCTCGCTGCTGGCCGAAATGGCGTGCAGGCCGTCACGCAGCCACTGCACCACGGCGCCGCCGACGAAGACACTGCCCTCGATCGCGAACTGCGGTCGCGCGTCGGCCTGCGCCGCGCTGGTGGCGATCAGGCCGTTCTCCGAGGCCTGGAAGCGCTCGCCGGTGTGCATCAGCATGAAGCAGCCGGTGCCGTAGGTGTTCTTGGCCATGCCGGGCTGGAAGCAGGCCTGGCCGAACAGCGCGCTCTGCTGGTCGCCGGCGACGCCGCCGATGGTGATTTCGCCGCCCAGCAGATCCGCCGTCGTGCGGCCGAAGTCGGCGCTCGACGGCTGCACCGCAGGCAGCAGGGCGGCGGGAATGCCGAGCGTGTCGAGCAGCACCTCATCCCAGGCGTTGCGGCGGATGTCGAACAGCATGGTGCGCGCCGCATTGCTGACGTCCGTCAGATGGCGCGCACCAGCGCGCGTGGCAGTGTCGTGGCCGCCGGTCAGCTGCCAGATGAGCCAGCTGTCCACGGTGCCGAAGGCGAGCTGCCCGGCCTCGGCCCGGGCGCGCGCGCCGGGCACGTTCTGCAGGATCCACTGCAGCTTGGTGGCCGAGAAATAGGCGTCGATCACCAGCCCGGTGTGCTCGCGCACGTGGTCCGACAGTCCCGCTTCGCGCAGCGCCGCGCAGGCCGGTTCGGCGCGCCGGTCCTGCCAGACGATGGCGTGGTGGATCGGCTGGCCGGTGGCGCGGTCCCACACCACGGTGGTTTCGCGCTGGTTGGTGATGCCGATCGCGGCCACGTCGCTCGCCGTGGCGCCGGCGCTGGCCAGCACCTCGCGCGCCGTTGCCAGCTGGGTGCGCCAGATCGCCAGCGGATCGTGCTCGACCCAGCCGGGCCGCGGGTAGATCTGCGGCAGCTCCTGCTGCGCCAGGGCGACGATCTGACCCAAGCGATCGAACAGGATGCTGCGGGAACTGGAAGTGCCCTGGTCCAGGGCGAGCAGGTAGCGGCTCATGGGCGCAGGCCCTCGGTCTGGGGTGAGAGGCAGGGTTTCATTCGCACACCTCGCAGAGCACGCCGGCCGCCTCCAGCAGCTCGGCGAAGGGTTGCAGCGGGGCGGCATTGGTGTAAAGCCGGTCGATCTGGTCGAGCCGCGCCACCTCGACCATCGCCGGCCGGTTGAACTTGCTGGCGTCGGCGGCCAGCCAGACCTCGCGCGACTGCCGGATCACGGCCTGCGCCACCTGCACCTCGCGCAGGTCGTAGTCGCGCAGGCTGCCGTCGGCCTCGATGCCGGAGATGCCGATGATGCCGATGTCGACCCGGAACTGGCGAATGAAGTCCACCGCCTGGCCGCCCACCACGCCGCGGTCGCGTCCGCGCACCGCGCCGCCGGCGACGATGACCTCGTGCGTCGGGTTGCCGCTCAGGGTCATGGCCACGTTCAGGTTGTTGGTGATGACGCGCAGGTTCTGGCGCTGCAGCAGCGCCTGGGCCACCGCCTCGGTGGTGGTGCCGATGTTGATCAGCAGGGCACAGCCGTCCGGCACGTCGCGTGCGATGGCGGCAGCGATGCGTCGCTTGGACTCGGCGTGCAGCGCCTGGCGCTGTCGGTGCGCCAGGTTTTCGGTGGTCGAGCCGGGCAGCCGCACGCCGCCATGAAAGCGGGCCAGCGTGCCGCTGTCGGACAGGCGCTGCACGTCGCGCCGGATGGTCTGCAGCGAGACCCCGAGCTCACCCGCCAGCTGGTCGACCAGCACCGAACCACGGGCGCGCACCGTTTCCAGCAGTCGAAGTTGGCGGGGATTGAGATCCATGGACTTAAAGACTCTAATACGAACAAAAACGAATCGATCCTAGGGTAAATACGGATGATAGAAGCTCAGAAACGAACATAATAGAAACATAACGAACTGTTGCTCGCGTGTCTGGCGAGCGCAAACAACAAGAGCCGAAATTCACCATGCAACTGGTGCTGGAGCAGATCAGCAAGCGGGTCGGGCGCGAAACCTGGATTTCGCCCCTGACGCTGGCGCTGGCCGAGCACTCGGTGACCGTGCTGCTGGGCGCCACGCGCTCGGGCAAGACCAGCCTGCTGCGCCTGATGGCCGGGCTCGACCGGCCCACCGGTGGCCGCCTGCTGATGGATGGGCGCGACATCACCGGCACGCCGGTGCGCCAGCGCGACGTCGCCATGGTCTATCAGCAGTTCATCAACTACCCGTCGATGAGCGTGGCGCAGAACATTGCTGCGCCGCTGCGCCTGCGCGGGGTCGCTGCTGCCGAGCGCCAGGCGCGGGTGGCCGAGCTGGCCGCCAAGCTGCACATCGAGCCCTTCCTCGAGCGCCTGCCGTCCGAGCTCTCCGGCGGCCAGCAGCAGCGCGTCGCCCTGGCCCGGGCGCTGGCCCGCAACGCGCCGCTGATGCTGCTCGACGAACCGCTCGTCAATCTCGACTACAAGCTGCGCGAGGAGCTGCGCGAGGAGCTCGGCCAGCTCTTTGCCAGCGGCGATTCGACCGTCGTCTATGCGACCACGGAGCCGGGCGAGGCGCTGCTGATGGGCGGCTACACGGCGGTGCTGAGCGAGGGCGAGTTGCTGCAGTACGGCCCCACGGCCGAGGTGTTCCACCGCCCGGTCTCGGTGCGCGTCGCGCGTGCCTTCAGCGATCCGCCGATGAACCTGCTGCCGGGCGAGCGCTGCCCCGCCGGCGTGCGCCTGCCCGACCAGAGCGTGCTGCCGCTGACCCTGGCGGAGGGCGCCGCGGGCGGCGTCACCGTCGGCGTGCGCGCGAGCGACCTGCGGCTGCAGCCGCAGGCTGGCGCGCTGGCCCTGCCCGGGCGCGTCGAGTTGTCCGAGATTTCCGGCTCCGATACCTTCATCTACGCCGAAACCCCGGTGGGCGAGGTGATCGCCGAGCTGCCGGGCATCCATCACGTGCGCATGGGTGAGCCCCTGACCCTCTATCTGGCGGCCCACGATGCCTATGTGTTTGACGCCGCCGGCCGCCTGACGCACGCGCCGGCGCGTGCCGGCGCAGGAGCCTGAGGCCATGGCGCGCATCGACCTCGATCTCGCCCACAGCTACCAGGCGCAGCCGCGCAGCGACGAGGACTATGCCCTGTTGCCGCTGCAGATGAGCTTCGAGGACGGCGGCGCCTATGCCCTGCTCGGCCCCTCGGGCTGCGGCAAGACGACCATGCTGAACATCATCTCGGGCCTGCTGCAGCCGTCGCAGGGGCAGGTGCTGTTCGACGGCCGGGATGTCACCGCGGCCTCGCCGCAGGCCCGCAACATCGCCCAGGTGTTCCAGTTTCCGGTGATCTACGACACCATGACGGTGGCGCAGAACCTGGCGTTTCCGCTGCGCAACCGCCGCGTGCCGGAGGACCGGATCCGCGAGCGCGTCGGCCAGATCGCCGAGATGCTGGAGATGAGCGACCAGCTCGACCGGCGCGCCGCCGGCCTGTCCGCCGACGAGAAGCAGAAGCTCTCGCTCGGACGCGGCCTGGTGCGCTCCGACGTGGCGGCGGTGCTGTTCGACGAGCCCCTGACGGTGATCGACCCGCACCTGAAGTGGAAGCTGCGCCGCAAGCTCAAGCAGATCCACCACGAGCTCGGCCTCACGCTCATCTACGTCACGCACGACCAGGTCGAGGCGCTCACCTTCGCCGACCAGGTGGTGGTCATGACGCGCGGACGCGTGGCCCAGATCGGCACGCCCGAAGCCCTGTTCGAGCGCCCCGAGCACCCCTTCGTCGGCCATTTCATCGGTTCTCCCGGCATGAACTTCATGGATGTTTCAGTGGCTGGCGGGCGCCTGCGCTTCCAGGCCCTGGACCTGGGCGCGGCACCGGCCGGCATGGCCGAGGGCGCGGCGCAGCTGGGCGTCCGCCCCGAGCACCTGGCGCTGGCTGCGGCCGGGGCGCCGGGGACGGTGCCGGCGTCCGTGCTGCGCGTGCAGGATCTGGGCACGTATCGCCTGGTCACTTGCGAACTCGGCGGCGTGCCGCTCAAGGTGCGCCACCCCGGCGACGCCGCCGTGCCGGCCGTCGGCCAGCCGGTCGGGCTGGCGCTGGTCGGTGCCGGAACGCGGTTTTATCGCAACGAGGAGCTGGTGGCATGAGTGGGTTGGGCCGTTCCCAAGGGCGAATCCCGCAGCCCGCCGCGCGGAGGAGGGTGTCGTGAACCCGGTCGAAAAGCCGCTCAACCATCGCGCCTGGTGGCTGATCGCGCCGGTGGTCGTCTGCGTCGCCTTCTCGGCCATCCTGCCCCTGATGACGGTGGTCAATTATTCGGTGCAGGACATCATCAGCCCCGAGCGGCGCGTGTTCGTCGGCACCGAGTGGTTCGCCGACGTGATGCGCGACTCCGACCTGCACGCCGCGCTCTGGAACCAGATCAAGTTCTCGCTGGCCGTGCTGCTGGTCGAGATTCCGCTCGGCATCCTGCTGGCGCTCAGCATGCCGGCGCGCGGCTGGAAGGCCTCGGCCACCCTGGTGATCGTCGCGCTCTCGCTGCTGATTCCCTGGAACGTCGTCGGCACCATCTGGCAGATCTTCGGCCGCGCCGACATCGGCCTGCTCGGCTACACCCTGCAGGCGCTGGGCATCGACTACGACTACACCGGCAACGCGCTGCACGCCTGGCTCACCGTGCTGCTGATGGACGTCTGGCACTGGACGCCGCTGGTCGGCCTGCTGGCCTACGCCGGCTTGCGCAGCATCCCCGACGCCTACTACCAGGCGGCGCGCATCGACGGCGCCAGCCGCTGGGCGGTGTTCCGCTACATCCAGCTGCCCAAGATGCGCGGCGTGCTGATGATCGCCGTGTTGCTGCGCTTCATGGACAGCTTCATGATCTACACCGAGCCCTTCGTCCTCACGGGCGGCGGCCCGGGCACGGCAACCACCTTCCTGAGCCAGTATCTGACGCAGAAGGCCGTGGGCCAGTTCGACCTCGGACCGGCGGCGGCGTTCTCGCTGATCTACTTCTTCATCATCCTGCTGCTGTGCTTCATCCTCTACAACTGGATGCAGCGCGTCGGCACGCACGACAGCGGGGAGGCCAGCTGATGTCCGGCGAATCGCGCCTGAGCTGGCGCCCCTTCTTCCTGATCGCCTACCTGGTGTTCGCCCTGCTGCCCATCTACTGGATGGCCAACATGAGCGTGCGCACCAACGAGGAGATCCTGTCGAGCTTCAGCCTCTGGCCGCAGACCTTCAGCTGGGCCAGCTACCAGACCATCTTCACCGACCCGGCCTGGTACATGGGCTACGTCAACAGCCTGATCTACGTCTGCCTGAACATGGTGATCTCGGTGGCGGTGGCGCTGCCGGCGGCGTATGCCTTCTCGCGCTACCAGTTCCTGGGCGACCGGCAGGTGTTCTTCTGGCTGCTCACCAACCGCATGACGCCGCCGGCCGTGTTCCTGCTGCCGTTCTTCCAGTTCTACACGGCGCTCGGCCTGTTCGACACCCATCTGGCGGTGGCGCTGGCGCATCTGCTGTTCAACGTGCCGCTGGCGGTCTGGATCCTGGAAGGCTTCATGAGCGGCGTGCCGCGCGAGATCGACGAGACCGCCTACATCGACGGCTACAGCTTCCCGCGCTTCTTTCTCACCATCTTCCTGCCGCTGATCAAGTCGGGCGTGGGGGTGGCGGCCTTCTTCTGCTTCATGTTCAGCTGGGTCGAACTGCTGATGGCGCGCACGCTCACCAGCGTCAACGCCAAGCCGATCGTCGCCATCATGACGCGCACCGTCTCGGCCGCCGGCATGGACTGGGCGACGCTGGCCGCCGCCGGCACGCTCACCATTGTGCCCGGCGCGCTGGTGATCTGGTTCGTGCGCAACTACATCGCGAAGGGCTTCGCGATGGGCCGGGTCTAGAGGGGCAGGCCATGTTCGACTGGATGGTCTGGACCCTGCCGGTGGCGGTGTTTTTCATCTGCATCGCCCTGATGCTGGTGGGCATGACGGTGTGGGAAATCCGCTCGCCCACGGTGCTGCGCAAGGGCTGGCTGCCGATCGCCACCACGCGCGGCGACCGGCTCTTCATCGGCCTGCTCAGTGCCGCCTACCTGAATCTGATCTGGGTCGGCCTGGGCGAGAAGATGGAAGAGGTGTTTTCGCTCGAGGCCGAACCCAGCGTCTGGATCAGCTTCGTCGTTTCCATGCTGCTGCTGGTGCTGGTCATGCGCAAGGGCTGACGGCACCACGTTTTCTGCACTCGGCGCGATTCTCCCCCGCGACCGGGATGTGAAGCCAGGTTCGGGGAGTGTTCACTCGAGGAGACTAGACACCATGAAAGTGCAACTGAAGCTCATCGCCCTGGCTGCGGCCCTGGCGGTTGGGTCCGGCGCCTGGGCCGACGAGGCGGCCGCCCAGAAATGGATCGACAGCGAGTTCCAGCCATCGACCCTCAACAAGGACCAGCAGCTGGCCGAGATGAAGTGGTTCATCGAGGCCGCCAAAAAGCTGCAGGACAAGGGCGTGAAGGAAATCTCGGTGGTTTCCGAGACCATCACCACGCACGAATACGAGAGCAAGACGCTGGCCAAGGCCTTCACCGAGATCACCGGCATCAAGGTCACGCACGACCTGATCCAGGAAGGCGACGTGGTCGAGAAGCTGCAGACCTCGATGCAGTCGGGCAAGTCGATCTACGACGGCTGGATCAGCGACTCCGACCTGATCGGCACGCACTATCGCTACGGCAAGATCATGAACCTGACCGACTACATGGCCGGCGCCGGCAAGGACTACACCAATCCGGGACTGGATCTGGCCGACTTCATCGGCACCAGCTTCACCACCGCGCCGGACAAGAAGCTCTACCAGCTGCCGGACCAGCAGTTCGCCAACCTCTACTGGTTCCGCGCCGACCTGTTCGCCCGCCCGGACCTGAAGGAGAAGTTCAAGGCCAAGTACGGCTACGACCTGGGCGTGCCCATCAACTGGAGCGCCTATGAGGACATCGCCGAGTTCTTCACCAACGACGTCAAGGAGATCGACGGCAAGCCGATCTACGGCCACATGGACTATGGCAAGAAGGACCCCAGCCTGGGCTGGCGCTTCACCGATGCCTGGCTGTCCATGGCCGGCACGGCGGACAAGGGCATCCCCAACGGCATGCCGATCGACGAATGGGGCATTCGCGTGTCCGACGACGGCTGCCATCCGCTGGGTGCCGAGGTCGCGCGCGGTGGCGCCACCAACAGCCCGGCCGCGGTCTATGCGCTCACCAAGTACATCGACTGGATGAAGAAATACGCGCCCAAGGAGGCCATGGGCATGACCTTCGGCGAGTCCGGCCCGGTGCCGGCGCAGGGCCAGATCGCCCAGCAGGTGTTCTGGTACACCGCCTTCACCGCCGACATGACCAAGCCGGGCCTGCCGGTGGTCAATGCCGACGGCACGCCCAAGTGGCGCATGGCGCCCGGTCCGCACGGCCCGTACTGGAAGGACGGCATGCAGAACGGCTACCAGGACGTCGGCTCCTGGTCCTTCTTCGAAGGCCATGACCCGGACCGCACGGCCGCTGCCTGGCTCTACGCCCAGTTCGTCACCGCCAAGACGACCAGCCTGAAGAAGTCCATCGTCGGCCTGACCTTCATCCGCGACAGCGACATCCGCAGCGACTTCTTCACCGAGAACGCCGACAAGTACGGCGGCCTGGTCGAGTTCTATCGCAGCCCGGCGCGCGTCGCCTGGACGCCCACCGGCACCAACGTGCCCGACTATCCCAAGCTGGCCCAGCTGTGGTGGAAGAACGTGGCCCAGGCCGTCACGGGCGAGAAGACGCCGCAGGCCGCGATGGACAACCTGGCCAAGGAGATGGACGACGTGATGGCGCGGCTGGAGCGCGCCGGCATGGAGCGCTGCGCGCCCAAGCTCAACAAGAAGACCAAGGCGTCGGACTGGCTGAGCGACGAGCACGCCCCGTGGAAGAAGCTCGACAACGAGAAGCCCCAGGGCGAGACCGTGGACTATGACACGCTGCTCACCGCCTGGAAGGAGGGGCGCGTACGCTGATCGGGGTGATCAGCCCGTGGCGGGTGCGGTGGCGCAGTTCGCCGCCGTGCCCGTCGGCCGGCAATGGCGCGGGCCCCGCGCCCCGCCATGCGTCCCGTGCCTGATCCTGATGTTTCCATGAACGCTCCGCTGCCCACCGACCGCGCCGCCCTGCTGGCGCGCCTGGCCGAGCCGCGCCGCTACGACCTGGCCGTCGTCGGCGGCGGCGCCACCGGCCTGGGCGTGGCGCTGGACGCGGCGCAGCGCGGCCACAGCGTGGTGCTGGTGGAAGCGCACGACTTTGCCAAGGGCACGTCCTCGCGCGCCACCAAGCTGGTGCACGGCGGCGTGCGC
This sequence comes from uncultured Ottowia sp., assembly GCA_964424045.1. Taxonomy (GTDB): domain Bacteria; phylum Pseudomonadota; class Gammaproteobacteria; order Burkholderiales; family Burkholderiaceae_C; genus Ottowia. The sequence continues at coordinate 9,278 of CAYRHV010000060.1, forward strand.
TACCTGGCGCAGGGCGACATCCACCTGGTGCGCGAGGCCTTGCATGAGCGCGTCCACATCCTGGAGAGCGCGCCGCACCTGGCGCAGCCGCTGGCCTTCGTGATGCCGTCCTACAAGCTGTGGGAAACGCCGTTCTACGGCGTCGGCCTCAAGCTTTACGACCTGCTGGCCGGGCGTGCCGGCCTCGGAGCCACCGAGTGGCTGGGCGCGCGCCAGACGCTGAGCGAGCTGCCGGGCGTGCAGCCGCACGGCCTGAAGGGCGGGGTGCGCTACTGGGACGGACAGTTCGACGACGCCCGCCTGGCGCTGGCGCTGGCGCGTACCGCGGCGCTGCAGGGCGCGCTGGTGCTCAACTACTGCGAGGCGGTGGACGTGCTGCACGCGGACGGCCGCGCCGTCGGCCTGGTCGTGCGCGATGCCGGGAGCGGGCGCGACTTCCGCCTCGAAGCCGGCTGCATCGTCAACGCCACCGGGGTCTGGGTCGACGCCCTGCGCCAGCACGACGCGCGCGCCGCCGGCCGCAGCGTGGCGCCCATGGTGGCGCCCAGCCAGGGCGTGCACCTGGTGGTCGACCAGGACTTCCTGCCCGGCGAGCACGCCCTGCTGGTGCCCAGCACGCGCGACGGCCGCGTGCTGTTCGCCGTGCCCTGGCTGGGCAAGCTGATCCTGGGCACCACCGATACCCCGCGCAGCGACGTGCCGCTGGAGCCACGGCCGCTGGAGCGCGAGGTCGACTTCATCCTGGCCGAATCGGCGCGCTACCTGCGACGTGCCCCCACGCGCACCGACGTGCGCAGCAGCTGGGCCGGCCTGCGGCCGCTGGTGCGGCCGGACGACGACTCCGGCGACACCAAGGCCATCAGCCGCGAGCACACGGTGCGCGTCGCCCGCTCCGGCCTGGTCACGGTCACGGGCGGCAAGTGGACCACCTACCGCGCCATGGCCGAGGACGTGCTGGCGCACTGCGTGCAGACCGGCCAGTTGGCGCCGCGCGGGCCCTCGCACACCGCCGGCCTGCGCCTCGTCGGCGCCACCGACACGCCGGGCCGGCAGTCGGTCAGCCTGTCCCGCCCCCAGGGCCGGCACAGCTACGGCAGCGAGGCCGGGCAGGTGGACGCGCTGCCTGGCGCCGGCCACTGGCTCGCCGATGGCCTGTCCGAGGCCATGGTGCGCTTTGCGGCGCGCCACGAATACGCGCGCACGGTCGAGGACGTGCTGGCGCGGCGCTCGCGCCGCCTGTTCCTGGACGCCGCCGAAGCCGGGCGCCTGGCGCCGGCGGTGGCCGCCATCCTGCAGGACGAGCTGGGGCACGACGGCGATCCGGCCGGCTTCGCCGCGCTGGCCCGCAGCTACGCCGAGCCCGCCGGCGGCGGGGCTGGTTGACGTTCGCTGGCGGATTTGCCATAATGCGTGGCTTCGCCCAGTTGGGCGGAACTTTCTGACCCCCGCAATACCTGCGCGCGCATCCGCTCAATCCGTTCGGACCACGCCGGGCAAGGGGCCCAAGACTGATCCAGGACGCACGCTGTGTGGCTGGGTGCAAGTTGGGAAAGCATTGAAATGATCCAGACTGAATCCAGGCTCGAAGTGGCCGACAACACCGGTGCCAAGTCCGTGATGTGCATCAAGGTGCTCGGCGGCTCCAAGCGCCGCTATGCCGGCGTCGGCGACATCATCAAGGTGAGCGTCAAGGAGGCCGCCCCGCGCGGTCGCGTCAAGAAGGGCGAGATCTACAGCGCCGTCGTGGTGCGCACCGCCAAGGGCGTGCGCCGCGGCGACGGCTCGCTCATCAAGTTCGACGGCAATGCCGCCGTGCTGCTCAACAACAAGCTGGAGCCCATCGGCACCCGCATCTTCGGCCCGGTCACGCGCGAGCTGCGCACCGAGCGCTTCA
>CAYRHV010000061.1:0-11147 GCA_964424045.1 uncultured Ottowia sp.
CGAAGGCCTCTTCCTGCGTGATGTCGTCGCCCAGCACCTCGAGCAGCTTCTCGTTGAGCACCACGATCAGCGAATCGACGTTGGCCTCGAGCTCGGCCAGGCCGGTTTCGGCGTTGGTCATGCGCCGACCGCCCTCCCAGTCGAAGGGCTTGGTGACGACGCCGACGGTGAGGATGCCCATGTCCTTGGCGACGCGCGCGATCACGGGTGCCGCGCCGGTGCCGGTGCCGCCACCCATGCCGGCGGTGATGAACAGCATGTGGGCGCCGCGAATCGCCTGGCGGATGTCGTCGGCCGCGGCCTCGGCGGCTTCGCGCCCCTTGTCGGGCTTGCTGCCGGCGCCCAGACCGGTGTTGCCGAGCTGGATCGAGGTTTCGGCCAGGGCGCGCGAAAGCGCCTGCGCGTCGGTGTTGGCGCAGATGAACTCCACGCCCTGGACGTTGCGCTGAATCATGTGGTCGACGGCGTTGCCGCCGCCGCCACCGACGCCGATCACCTTGATCTGCGTGCCGGAGTTGAAGGTTTCGGTCTCGATCATCTCGATGCTCATGGTGTGCTCCTTTGCTGCCTGCCTGCCTTGAAAAAAGAAAAACGGATGTCTGTGCCCTTGCCGGAATGCCCGCCGCGCCAACATCGGGCGGGCGGACTGCGCCCGCAGCCGGGGGGCGGAATGGGCTGCCGGACGACGGAATGGATGCGCTGCCGCATGGTCAGAAATTCCCCACGATGAAATCCTTCAGGCGCCCGAAGGCGGACTTGACGCCGCCGCTGCCCTGCGCGACCTTGAGGCCGCGCTGGCGCGCCAGGCGCGCCTCCTCCATCAGGCCCATGACGGTGGCGGCACGCGGCTGCGCCACCATGTCGGCCAGGGCGCGCCCGTACTGCGGCAGGCCGCGGCGCACGGGCTTGAGGAAGATGTCCTCGCCCAGCTCGACCATGCCGGCCATGACGGCGCTGCCGCCGGTGAGCACGACGCCCGAGGACAGCAGCTCCTCGTAGCCGGAATCGCGCACCACCTGCTGCACGAGCGAGAAGATCTCCTCCACGCGCGGCTCGATGACGCCGGCCAGCGCCTGCTTGGACAGCATGCGCGGGGTGCGGTCGCCCAGGCCGGGGACCTCGACCTGGTCTTCGGCGTCGGCCAGCAGCTGCTTGGCGCAGCCGTGCGCGACCTTGATGTCCTCGGCGTCCGAGGTCGGGGTGCGCAGCGCCATCGCGATGTCGCTGGTGATGAGGTCGCCGGCGATCGGGATCACCGCCGTGTGGCGGACCGCGCCACCGGTGAAGATGGCGACGTCGGTGGTGCCGGCGCCGATGTCGACGCAGGCCACGCCGAGCTCGCGCTCGTCGTCGGTCAGCACCGCCTGCGCCGAGGCCAGCGGGTTCAGCATCAGCTGGTCCACCTCCAGGCCGCAGCGGCGCACGCACTTGATGATGTTCTCGGCCGCGCTCTGGGCGCCGGTGACGATGTGCACCTTGGCCTCCAGCCGCATGCCGCTCATGCCGATCGGCTCGCGCACGTCCTGGCCGTCGATGATGAACTCCTGCGCTTCGACCAGCAGCAGGCGCTGGTCGCTGGAGATGTTGATCGCCCTGGCGGTCTCGACCACGTGCGCGACGTCGGCCGGCGAGACCTCCTTGCCGCGCACCGCCACCATGCCGCTGGAGTTGAAGCCGCGGATGTGGCTGCCGGTGATGCCGGTGTAGACGCGCGCGATCTTGCAGTCGGCCATCAGCTCGGCCTCCTTGAGCGCCTGCTGGATGCTGGCCACGGTGGCGTCGATGTTGACCACCACGCCGCGCTTGAGGCCATTGCTGGGCGCCACGCCCAGGCCGGCGAGCTTGAGATCGCCCCCGGGCAGCACCTCGCCCACCACCACCATGACCTTGGCGGTGCCGATGTCGAGCCCGACGATCAGATCCTTGTAGTCTTTTGCCATTGCCTCTTGCTGCCTTCGTGTTCCGTGCTCAGCGCCGTGCCGCCGGCGCCGTTGATCCCGTGGTGACGCCGCGCAGGCGCAGCGCATAGCCGCCGACGTGGCGCAGGTCGGCCGCCTCGATGGCGTCGACGCCGCGCTGGTAGCGGGTTGCGACCTCGCCCGCGGTGGCGGCAAAGCGCGCCAGCCGCGCCACCAGCTCGTCCGGCTCGCCCTGCCCCAGCTCGACCTGGGCGCCGCCGGCCAGCTGCAGGCGCCAGTGGCCGCGCGGCTCGAGCTCCAGCGCCACCGCGCCCAGCCGCAGCGGCTGCAGCACCGGCGTCAGCGTGTGATACATGGTCAGCAGCGTCGGGGCCTGGCCGTCGGGGCCGGCCAGCAGCGGCAGGTCGGCGGTCTCGTTGTCGACGCCGCCGGCCTCGAACACCACGCCCTCCGGGTCCACCAGCTCGCTGTCGCCCTCGCCCCAGCGCGCCACCGGCACGTGCTCCTCGAGCTCGACCTGCAGGCGGTCCGGGAACTCGCGTCGCACCACGGCGCGGCGCACCCAGGGCGCGGCCTCGAAGGCGGCGCGGGCCTCGTCCAGGTCCAGGGTGAAGAAATTGCCCGACAGCCGCGGCACCACCACGGCGCGCAGGCTGGCGGCGCTGTTGTGCGTGGTGTCGCCGGTGACGGTGATCTGGCCGATGGCGAACATCGGGTTGCGCAGGCCCCACCAGAGCAGCGCCGTCAGGCCACCGAGCAGCAGCAGCGACAGCAGCAGCGACGTCGTCAGGTTCATCAGGCGCACGTCGATCGGCAGCGGCAGCGACGGGTTCATGCGGGCCCTCCCGCCGACGGCTGGTCGAGCGTGGCGCCGGCCAGCAGCTGCAGACACAGCGCCGGGTAGTCGATGCCGGCGGCGCGCGCCGCCATCGGCACCAGCGAATGGCCGGTCATGCCGGGCGAGGTGTTGATCTCCAGCAGCCAGGGCTGGCGCGTGGCGGCGTCGATCATGACGTCCAGCCGCCCCCAGCCGCGGCATTCGAGCACGCGGTAGGCCTGCAGCACCAGGGCCTGGATGGCGGCTTCCTCGCCCGGCGGCAGGTCGCAGGGCACGCGGTATTCGGTGATGTCGGTGAAATACTTGTTCTGGTAGTCGTATTCGCCGCCGGGCACGACGATGTGGATCACCGGCAGCGCGCGGGCTTCGGCGCCGCTGCCGAGCACGGCGCAGGTAACCTCGTCGCCGCTGATGAACTGCTCGCACAGGATGTCGGCGTCGAGCGCGGCGGCGGCGGCCACGGCGTCGGCCATGGCGGCGCCATCGGTGACCCTGGTCAGGCCCAGCGACGAGCCCTCGCGCACCGGCTTGACGATCAGCGGCAGGCCCAGCTGCGCCGGAATGGCAGCGACGCGGGCGGCGTCGAACTCGCCGCGGCGCAGGGCCACGAAGCCAGGCGTGGGCAGGCCCTCGGCGAGCCAGACGCGCTTGGTCATGACCTTGTCGATGGCGATGCTGGAGCTCATCACGCCGGCGCCGGTGTAGGGGATGCCGAGCAGCTCGAGCGCGCCCTGCACCGTGCCGTCCTCGCCGAAGCGCCCGTGCAGCGCGATGAAGCAGCGCGCGAAGCCCTGGCGCTTCAGCTCGTCCAGCGACTGCTCGGCCGGGTCGAAGGCGTGCGCGTCGACACCGACGGCGCGCAGGGCGTCGAGCACGCCGCGGCCGGACATGAGCGAGATCTCGCGCTCGGCCGAGCGCCCGCCCATCAGCACCGCCACCTTGCCGAAGTCGCCGGCGCGCGTCATGCCGCACCTCCCTGGGCTGGCCCCTGGCGCAGCAGCTCGACCAGGCGTGCCGGCGCGGCGCCGATCGAGCCGGCGCCCATGAACAGCACCACGTCGTCGGCGCGCAGCTGCTCCAGCAGGGCCTGTGGCAGCTCGGCCACGTCGGCCACGAACACCGGCTCGACCTGCCCGGCCACACGCAGGGCGCGCGCCAGGGCGCGGCCGTCGGCGGCGACGATGGGCTCCTCGCCGGCGGCGTAGACCTCGGTCAGCAGCACCACATCGGCGGCGCCGACGACGCGCACGAAGTCGTCGAAGCAGTCGCGCGTGCGCGTGTAGCGGTGCGGCTGGAACGCCAGCACCAGGCGCCGGCCGGGATAGGCGCCGCGCGCGGCGGCGAGGGTGGCGGCCATCTCGGCCGGGTGGTGGCCGTAATCGTCGATCACGGCAACGCGGCCGCCGCCCGGTGCCGGCCAGTCGCCATGCAGCTGGAAGCGCCGGCCGACGCCGCGGAACTCGGCCAGCGCCTTCTGCACCGCGGCGTCGGGCACATTGAGCTCGACCGCCAGCGCGACCGCCGCCAGGGCGTTGAGCACGTTGTGCTCGCCGGCCAGGTTCAGCGTGATCGGCAGGTCCGGCAGCTGCACGCCGTTGCGCCGATGCACGGTGAAGTGCATGTGCCCGGCATCGGCGCGCACGTCGACGGCGCGCACCTGGGCGTCCGCGCCGAAGCCGTAGGTGGTGACCGGGCAGGTCACCTGCGGAATGATCTCGCGCACCGCCGGACTTTCCAGGCACAGCACGGCCGTGCCGTAGAACGGCAGGCGGCCGAGGAAGTCGACGAAGGCCTGCTCCAGCCGCGCGAAGTCGTGGCCGTAGGTCTCCATGTGGTCGGCGTCGATGTTGGTGACCACCGCCAGCACCGGCGACAGGTTCAGGAAGGAGGCGTCGGACTCGTCGGCCTCGGCCACGATGTAGTCGCCCCCGCCCAGGCGCGCGCTGCTGCCGGCGCTGTTCAGGCGCCCGCCGATGACGAAGGTCGGGTCCAGCCCGGCCTCGGCCAGCACGCTGGCGACCAGGCTGGTGGTGGTGGTCTTGCCGTGCGTGCCGGCAATGGCGATGCCCTGTTTCAGGCGCATCAGCTCGGCCAGCATGATGGCGCGCGGCACCACCGGGATGCGGCGCTCGCGCGCGGCGACGACCTCGGGGTTGTCGGACTTGACGGCGGTGGAAGTGACGACGGCGTCGACGCCTGCCACGTGCTCGGCCGCGTGGCCGACGTGGGTGGCGATGCCCAGGCCGGCCAGGCGGCGCAGCGTGGCGCTGTCGGCCTGGTCCGAACCCGAGACGAGGTAGCCCAGGTTGTGCAGCACCTCGGCGATGCCGTTCATGCCGGAGCCGCCGATGCCGACGAAGTGGATGCGACGAATGGCGTGCTTCATGCGGCCAGCTCCTCGCAGGCAGCCACCAGCTCGTCGGTGGCCGAGAGCTTGCGCAGCGCGTGCGCCCGTTCGGCGTGCTGCAGCAGGGTGGCGCGATCCAGGTCCTGCAGCAGCTCGGCCAGGCGCTCGGGCGTGAGCTCGGACTGCGGCAGCAGCCAGCCCGCGCCCTGGTCCACCAGGAAGCGCGCATTGGTGGTCTGGTGGTCGTCGACCGCGTGCGGGAAGGGCACGAACACCCCGGCGGCGCCGATGGCGGCCAGTTCGCTCACGGTGGTGGCGCCGGCGCGGCACAGCACCAGGTCGGCCGTGGCACAGGCGCTGGCCATGTCGTCGATGAAGGGCAGCAGCGTGGCCTCGACGCCGGCCGCCTGGTAGTTGGCGCGCAGGGCGTCGATCTGCTTCGTGCCGCTCTGGTGCGTGACGACAGGGCGCGCATCGGCCGGCAGCCGGGCCAGCGCGCGCGGCACCACGTCGTTGAGCGCCTGCGCGCCCAGGCTGCCGCCCACCACCAGCAGGCGCAGCGGGCCGCTGCGGCCGGCAAAGCGCGCGGCCGGCGCGGGCTGCGTGGTGAACTCGGCGCGCAGCGGATTGCCGATCCAGCGGCCCTTGCGCAGCACGTCGGGGAAGGCGGTGAAGATGCGGTCGGCGACGCCGGCCAGCACCTTGTTGACCAGGCCGGCGACCGAGTTCTGCTCGTGCACGATCAGCGGCCGGCCCAGCGCCACGCCCATCATGCCGCCCGGAAAGCTGATGTAGCCGCCCAGGCCGACCAGCACGCTGGGGCGCACGCGCCGGATCACGGCAATGCTTTCGCCGAAGGCGCGCAGCAGGCGCAGCGGCAGCAGGGCCAGCGTCAGCACGCCCTTGCCGCGCACGCCGCCCAGGCGCACCGGCTCGAAGGCGAAGCCGCGCGGCGGCACCAGCTGCTGCTCCATGCTGCCGGGGGCGCCCAGCCAGTGCACGCGCCAGCCGCGCGCGCGCAGGGCCTCGGCCACCGCCAGGCCAGGGAAGATGTGGCCGCCGGTGCCGCCGGCCATCACCAATGCGCATTTCGGGCTCACTTGCGGCCCCCCCGCATCAGCGCGCGGCTTTCCACGTCGACGCGCAGCACGATGGCGATCGCCACCAGGTTGGCCATGATGGCCGAGCCGCCGTAGCTCATGAAGGGCAGCGTCAGGCCCTTGGTCGGCAGCGCGCCCAGGTTGACGCCGATGTTGATGAAGGCCTGGAAGCCCAGCCACAGGCCGATGCCCTGTGCCACCAGGCCGGAGAACACGCGGTCCAGCGCGATCGCCTGGCGGCCGATGATCATGATGCGGCGCGTGAGCCAGAAGAACAGGAAGATCACGCACACCAGGCCGACCAGGCCGAATTCCTCGCCGATCACGGCCAGCAGGAAGTCGGTGTGGGCTTCGGGCAGCCAGTGCAGCTTCTCGATGCTGCCGCCCAGGCCGACGCCGAAGACCTCGCCGCGACCGATGGCGATCAGCGCGTGCGACAGCTGGTAGCCCTTGCCCAGCGCGTGGTCGACGCTGAAGGGATCGAGGTAGGCGAAGATGCGTTCGCGCCGCCAGGACGAGGTCCAGATCATGAGCGCGAAGGCCACCAGCAGGATGGCCGCGATCAGGAAGAACATGCGCGAGTTGACGCCACCCAGGAACAGGATGCCCATGGCGATGACGGCGATCACCATGAAGGCGCCCATGTCGGGCTGCGCCAGCAGCAGCAGGCCGACGACACCGACCGACACCGCCATCGGCAGCACGGCGCGGAAGAAGCGCTCCTTGACCTCCATCTTGCGCACCATGTAGTCGGCCGCATAGAGCAGGATGGCGATCTTGGCCACCTCGGAGGGCTGGAAGTTGATGGGCCCAAGGGCGATCCAGCGCCGCGCGCCGTTGATCATGCGGCCGACGCCGGGCAGCAGCACCGCGATCAGCAGGGCGAGGGTGAGCAGGAACAGCCAGGGCGCCGCCTTTTCCCACCAGTCCATGCGCACCTGGACAGCGACCAGGCCGGCCAGCAGCGACAGCCCGATCCACAGGGCGTGGCGCAGCACGAAGTGGTTCGGCGAATAGCGCGCGAAGCGCGGGTTGTCGGGCAGCGCGATGCTGGCCGAATAGACCATCACCAGGCCGAAGGCGAGCAGCGCCACGCAGGCCCAGACCAGGCCCTGGTCGTAGCCGAGCACGCGCGTGGGCGAGCTGCTGGTGTGACCCCAGGCGCCGGCGCCGATGCGCACCGGCAACTCGGTCTCGGTGGCGCGCGCGCCGCGCCGGCGACGCGGCTTGCCGCTGGGCGCCTTGCGCGGCAGTTCGGCGGTCGCGCTCATGTGCATGCCTCCAGCTCGATCCCGTCGGCGCGCGCCAGCGCCCGCACCTCGGCCTGGAACACGTCGCCGCGCTGGCCGTAGTTGGCGAACATGTCGAAGCTGGCACAGGCCGGCGACAGCAGCACGGCATCGCCCGGGCGTGCCTGCGCGCGCGCCACGGCGATGGCCTGTTGCATGCTGTCGGCATCCAGCAGCGGCACGCCGTCGAGGCCGGACAGGGCAGCTCGGATCAGCGGCGCGTCCTCGCCGATCAGCACCACGGCGCTGGCAAAGCGCGCCACCGGCTCGGCCAGCGGCGCGAAGTCCTGGCCCTTGCCCTGGCCGCCCAGGATCAGCACCACGCGGCCCGCCCCCACGCTGGCCTGGGACGGCTCGGCGCTGCGCTCGCCCCCCAGGCCCTGCAGCGCGGCCACGGTGGCGCCGACGTTGGTGCCCTTGCTGTCGTCGAAGAACTCGACGCCCTCCAGCACACCGACCGACTGCAGGCGGTGCGGCTCGCCGCGGTATTCGCGCAGGCCGAACAGCATGGGCGCCAGCGGGCAGCCGCAGGCCACCGCCAGCGCCAGCGCGGCCAGCGCGTTGGTGGCGTTGTGGCGGCCGCGGATGCGCAGCGCGTCGGCCGGCATCAGGCGCTGCAGATGCAGCTCGGGCACCTCGCCCGCCTTGCGCCGGCGTTCCGGCTCGTCGCCCGGCAGTGCGCGCACCAGCCACGTCATGCCGGCCACGGTCTCGAGGCCGAAGTCGCCCGGCGCGGGCGGCAGGTCGGTGCCGAAGCTGATGACTTCGCGCGGCAGCGGCCGCTGCCCCTTGACCGGCTTGGCGGGCGCCGGGCGCAGCGCGGCGACGCGCGCGTCGTCGCGGTTCAGCACCATCACGCCCGTGCCGCCGAACACCTTCGCCTTGGCCGCTGCATAGGCATCCAGGCTGCCGTGCCAGTCGAGGTGGTCCTGCGTGATGTTGAGCAGCACGGCGGCCGTGGGCTCGAAGTCGTGCGCCGCGTCGAGCTGGAAGCTGGACAGCTCGAGCACCCAGGCCTCGGGCAGGTCCTCCGCGTCCAGACGCATGGCCAGGGTGTCGAGCAGGCTCGGGCCGATGTTGCCGGCCACCGCCACCGACTTGCCGGCGCGCTCGATCAGCTGCCCGGCCAGCGCCGTCACCGTGGTCTTGCCGTTGGTGCCGGTGACGGCCAGCACGGCGGGGGCGTAGCCCTGCCCGGCCTGCAGCCGCGCCAGCGCCTGCGTGAACAGGTCGAGCTCACCGGCCAGCGGCAGCGCGCGCGCTGCGGCCGCGTCGGCCACGGCGGCGATTTCGGCGGGCGCCAGGCCCGGGCTGCGGTAGACGGCGCGCAGGCTCGGGTCCTCGGCCAGGCTGGCCACCAGCGGCCCGCTGATGAAGGCGGCTTCCGGCACGGCCGCGCGCAGGGCAGCGAGCTGCGGCGGCTCGGCACGCGTGTCGGCCACCGTCACGCGCGCGCCCTCGCGCGCGCACCAGCGCGCCATGGCCAGGCCGGAAGCGCCCAATCCCAGTACCAGCACGTGAAGACCATCCAGCGAGCGTGTCATCGCATCACCTCAGCTTCAGCGACGACAGGCCCACCAGGCACAGCAGCATGGTGATGATCCAGAACCGCACGACGACCTGGGTCTCGGCCCAGCCGCTTTTCTCGAAGTGGTGGTGCAGCGGCGCCATCTTCAGCAGGCGTCGGCCCTCGCCGAAGCGGCGCTTGGTGAACTTGAACCAGGTCACCTGCAGCATGACCGAGATCGCCTCGACCACGAAGATGCCGCCCATGATGGCGAGCACGATTTCCTGGCGCACGATGACGGCGATGGTGCCGAGCGCGCCGCCCAGCGCCAGCGCGCCGACGTCGCCCATGAACACCTGCGCCGGGTGCGCGTTGAACCAGAGGAAGGCCAGGCCGGCGCCGGCCATGGCGGCGCAGAAGATCAGCAGCTCGCCGGTGCCGGGGATGTAGGGAAACAGCAGGTACTTCGAGTACACGGCACTGCCGGTGACGTAGGCGAACACGCCCAGCGCCGAGCCGACCATGATCACCGGCATGATGGCCAGGCCGTCCAGCCCGTCCGTCAGGTTGACGGCGTTGCTGGCGCCGACGATCACCAGGTAGCTCAGGATCACGAAGCCGAGCACGCCGAGCGGATAGCTGACCTCCTTGAAGAAGGGCACGAACAGGCCGGCGGCATGCGGCAGCTCGACCGAAAAGCCCGAGCGGATCCAGCTCGTGAACAGCTCCCAGACCTTGGCGTTGGAACCCTCGGAGATGCTGAACACCAGCAGCAGCGCGGCCACCAGGCCGATCAGCGACTGCCAGAAATACTTGTCGCGCGAGCGCATGCCCTCGGGGTCCTTGTTGACCACCTTGCGCCAGTCGTCGACCCAGCCGATGGCGCCGAAGCCGAAGGTGACCAGCATCACGATCCAGACGAAGCGGTTGCTCCAGTCGAACCAGAGCAGAGTCGAGACCGCGATCGCCAGCAGGATCAGCACGCCGCCCATGGTGGGCGTGCCGCTCTTCACCAGGTGCGTCTCCATGGCGTAGCCGCGCACCGGCTGACCGATCTTCAGCGCCGTCAGGCGCCGGATCACCCAGGGGCCGAAGGCGATGCCGATCAGCAGCGCCGTCATGGCCGCCATCACGGCGCGGAAGGTGAGGTACTGGAAGACGCGGAAGAAACCCAGCTCGGGCGACAGCGTCTGCAGCCAGGCGGCGAGCTCAAGCAGCATGGCTGCCCTCCTCCTGCGCCGGGCTGTCGAGCTCGCGCGTCAGCGCCTCGACCACGCGCTCCATGCGCATGAAGCGCGAGCCCTTGACGGCCACGCTGGCGCACTGGGCAAGCCGCGTGTGCACGGCCGCGTTGAGGCGCTCCATGTTGTCGAAATGCGCACCGCCGAAGGCCATCGCGGCATGGATCGCCAGCGGGCCGTGCGCCAGCAGGTGCTCGATGCCGCGCTGGCGCGCATAGCTGCCGACCTCGGCATGAAACGCCGGCCCCTGGGCCCCGACCTCGCCCATGTCGCCCAGCACCAGCAGGCGCGGGCGCGGCAGCTCGGCCAGCACGTCGATCAGGGCGCGCACCGAGTCTGGGTTGGCGTTGTAGGTGTCGTCGATCAGCGTCAGGGTGCGGCCGCGCCGGCGCAGCAGCAGCGTGCGCGAGCGCCCCCGCACCGACCGGAAGGCGGCCAGGCCCGCTGCCATGGCGTCAATCGGCACACCGGCGGCGTGCGCACAGGCCAGCGCCGCCAGCGCGTTGTGCAGGTTGTGGCGGCCAGCGACGTGCAGCTCGAACGCCACCGGGCCCGCCGGCGTGCCGGCCTGCGCCTGCCAGTGGTCGCTGCGCCACTCGGCCTGCTGCAGGGACACGGCGGCGCCCTCGGTGGCCGCGCTGAAACGAATTTGCGCATGGCCCGCGGCGAGTTCCTGCCACAGCGGCGCATGCGCGTCATCGGCCGGAAACACCGCCGTGCCGCCGTCGCGCAGGGCGCCGAAGACGGCGCCGTTCTCGCGCGCCACGGCCTCGACCGAGGCCATGAACTCCAGGTGCTCGCGCTGCGCGTTGTTGACCAGGGCCACCGTCGGCTGGGCGATCTCGGCCAGGCGCGCGATCTCGCCCGGGTGGTTCATGCCCAGCTCGACCACCGCCGCCTGGTGCC
>CAYRHV010000062.1:0-11090 GCA_964424045.1 uncultured Ottowia sp.
TCGGCGGGCGTGTCGCCCGGATTGCGCACCGCGTCCAGCAACTGCTCGAAGCGCTGCAGGTCGCCGCCCTCGGCCGCGGCCAGGGTCTGGTTGACGCGGTGGTTGCGTGGGATGACGGCCGGGTTGCCGGCCTGCATGCGGCGGCGCGCTTCGGCGCCGCCGGCCTCGAAACGGGCGTGCCAGCGCGCGTGCCAGTCGCGAAATTCGGCGCTGGCGTAGAACGCCTCTTCGGGCAGGGCGGGCGCCATCAGCGCGCGGAAGGCATTGGTGTAGTCGACCTGCCAATCCTTCAGCAGCGCCAGCCACTGGTGGCACAGCTCGGCGTCGTCCGGCGCCGCGTCCACCAGGCCGAGCTTGCCGGCCATCATGCGCTGCCAACTGGCCCTGACGCGCGGCTCGAAGCCGTCGAGCACTTCGGTGGCGCGCGCCGCGGCGCGCTCGGCGTCGGTGTCGATCAGCGGCAGCAGGCTTTCGGCCAGGCGGCTCAGGTTCCACAGCGCGATCGCCGGCTGGTTGCCGAAGGCATAGCGCCCCAGCGTGTCGATCGAGCTGAACACGGTGGCCGGGTCGTATTCGTCGAGGAAGGCGCAGGGCCCGTAGTCGATGGTCTCGCCGCTGATCGTCATGTTGTCGGTGTTCATCACGCCGTGGATGAAGCCGACGCGCAGCCAGTGGGTGACCAGGTCGATCTGGCGCTCCATCACGCGCTGCAGCAGCGCCAGCGCGGGGTCGGCGGCGCCGGCGAGGTCGGGATGGCAGCGCGCGATGGCGTGCTCCAGCAGGGCCTGCAGCACCTCGGGTTGGTCGAGCCAGCGCGCGTACTGGAAGGTGCCGACGCGCAGGTGCGAGCGCGCCACGCGCGTCAGGACGGCACCCGGCAGCGGCGTCTCGCGCAATACTGCCTCGCCCGTGGTCACCACTGCCAGGCTGCGCGTGGTCGGAATGCCCAGTGCCGCCATGGCCTCGCTGATGAGGTATTCGCGCAGCACCGGCCCCAGCGCCGCGCGCCCGTCGCCGCCACGCGAGAAGCGCGTGCGCCCGGCGCCCTTGAGCACGAGGTCGAAGTGCTGGCCGTCGGGCGCCACCTGCTCGCCCAGCAGGATGGCGCGGCCATCGCCCAGCATGGTCGGATGGCCGAACTGGTGGCCGGCATAGGCTTGGGCGATCGGTTCGCCGCCCGGCGGCAGCGCGTTGCCGCTGAACCAGTCGGCGCCGTGCGTGCGCAGCGTCGCGACGTCGAGCCCCAGGCGCTGCGCCAGCGCTTCGTTGAGCAGCAGCAGCGCCGGCGTGCGCACGGGCACCGGCGCCTGCACGGAGAACAGCGCCGGCGGCAGGCGGGCGTAGCTGTTGTCGAAGTGGAAGCCGGGATCGGGCACGGATGGAGGCGGGTGGCGCGCGGCGGAATGGCGCGCGGGCCTCCCATGGTATCGGCGCGGCGCGCCGCGTGCAGGCGCGTGCTTGAGCCCCGGGGCGCGCGAGTCAACAATGCACTCGCGGATGCCATGGCGTGGTGCCCGGCGTCCGTATCGATCGCCCAGCCCGTGTTGCCACATGCCCCGCACCGAAATTGAACTGCGCCCCCTCGCCGACGGCGAGCTGGCGGCAGCAGTGCGGCTGCTGGCCATGGCCATGGCCGACAACCCGACCCATGTGGCGGTCTTCGGTGCACGGCCGGCGCCACGCGAGCAGCGCCTGCGGCGCTTCTTTCGCGCCGTGCTGTCTCATGTGCATGAGCAGGGCGTGCTGGTGGGCGCGTTCGACCGGGACGACGCACTGGTTGGCGTCATGGGTGCGCTGCGGCCGGGCTGTTGCCAGCCGATCGGCCGGGCGCGCCTGACGCTGGGGCTGCGGCTGGCGCTGGGGTCACGGCCCGACGTGCTGCTGCGAACGCTGCGCTGGTTGCTGGCCTGGCAGGCCCGCGACCCCGTCAGCCCGCACTGGCACCTCGGTCCGCTGGCGGTGCGGCCGGACCGGCGCGGGCAGGGCCTGGGAGCGCGCCTGCTGCAGGATGCGCTGCTGCGGACGGAATCTTCCGGCTTGGCCTGCTACCTGGAGACCGACCTGGCGCGCAACGCCGCCTGGTACCGCCGCTTCGGCTTCGAGGTGGTGGCGCAGCGGCCGGTACTCGGCGTGCCTCACTGGTTCATGCAGCGCGCGCCGGGCAGGGGCGTCGTCACAGCGCCTTGAACCGGTGCGCGTGCAGGCGGCTCACCACCAGCGGCTCGTCGCTGCCACGCAGGCGCAGGTGCAGCTTGCCGGCCTCGTCGCGCTGCACCGATTCGATCGCGTCGGCGCGCACCACGGTGGCGCGGTGGATCTGCCAGAACTCTTCCGGGTCGAGCTGCGTCAGCAGCTCCTTCAGCGGGGTGCGCAGCAGGTGCTCGCCCGTGGCGGTGACCACGCGCACGTATTTGTCGGCGGCCTGCAGGAACAGCACATCGCGCACCGGCACCATGCGGATGGTGCCACCGTCGGTGCCGGGCGGGCTGACTGGCAGCTGACGCAGGGGCGTCGCACGCGGCGCGGCCGGCTCCAGTGTGGCCAGCAGGTGGCGCAACTGGCTGGCCGCGGCCTCGGTCATCGCGTCCTGCGTGCGCTGCGCCAGCGCGGCACGAAGCCTTTGCACGGTCTGTTCCAGCCGTGCGGGCTGCACCGGTTTCAGCAGGTAATCGACGGCCTGGGCCTCGAAGGCCTGCACCGCGTAATGGTCGTAGGCGGTGACGAACACCAGCGCCGGAAAGGGCGCCGCGTCTTCGTCCCAGGCGTCCATCAGCTCGGCCGCCGCCTGCAGGCCGCTCTGCCCGGGCATGCGGATGTCGAAGAACAGCACGTCGGGCCGCAGCGCCAGCGCCTGTCGTGCTGCGCTGATGCCATCACCCACCGTGGCGAGCACGCGCAGCTCGGGCCAGGCACGCGCCAGCTCGGCCTGCAGCGCCTGCGCCAGCAGGGGCTCGTCCTCGGCGATCAGCGCGGTGGGGTGGGTCATGGCGAGCGCAACAGCATGCGGTTGCCGTCGATGGTGACCTGGAAGTGGCGCAGGAAGGACTGCCCGAGCAGGGCCTCGTCGGGCGCGCCGACCTGCAGCCCGGTCACCACGCTGACGTCGTTGCGCGCCAGCGGGCCGACGCGCACGGGAATGCCGTGCACCAGCCGTCCCGGACGCTCGCCGCCAGCGGTGCGCAGGGTGATGGACGCACCCTCGGGCAGGCCGGCCGCGCGCGCCAGCGCGTTGCTGACGGCAACCCCGCTGGCGCCGGTGTCCACCAGGAAGCGCACCGGCTGGTGGTTCACTTCTCCGGGCGCGTAGAAGTGCCCGTCCGGGCTGCGCGGGATGACCAGCTGGCCGCCCGCTTCGACGTAGGGCTCGAGCGCGGCGCGCTGGCGCTGCGCGTGCCACTCGAAGCCGGCCCACAGCAGGGCACCCATCAGCAGCCAGAAGGCTGCCAGCGCCAGCGTGTTGCGGCGCAGGGTGCTGGCGGGGCTGCGCGGGGTGGCCATGGCGCTCGAGTATGCCCGTGCCGGCCTGGCCGCGCGGCTGGCTCCCTGGCCAATCTGGCAGTCCGAAACACTACGCCAGCGGCAGATGGACGCGGATCGTCGTGCCGCGGCCGGGTGCGGAGTGCAGCTCGATGCGCCCACGCCCGCCGCTGCTGGTGGCCACGCGCTGGCGCAACTGCTCCAGCCCGAAGCGCCCGCGCGGGAGCGCGGCCGGGTCGAAGCCGACTCCGGTGTCCATCACGCTCAGGATCAAGGTGCCGGCGGTCCGTTCGGCGCGCACCTCGATGCGGCCGCCTTCGACGCTGGGCTCGAGCCCGTGACGGATCGCGTTCTCCACCAGCGGCTGCAACAGCAGCGGCGGCACCGGCAGCTCGCGCAGGGCCTGCGGCAGATCCACCGTGACCGCCAGGCGCGGCCCCATGCGCACGGCCATCAGTTCCAGGTAGTCCGACAGGCGTTCGAACTCGTCGCCGAGCGGATGCTGCGTGCCGCTGCGCGAGGCGGCCAGGGTGGCGCGCAGGTAGCGGTCCAGGCGGTCCAGCATGGCCTGGGCCGCCGGCGGGTCGGTGGCGATCAGCGCGCGCAGATTGGCCAGGGTGTTGAACAGCATGTGCGGCTCGAGCTGGCTTTGCAGCAGCAGCAGGCGGGCCTCGCCCGCGTCGCGCTCGGCGGCCGCCCGCGACGCTTCCAGCGCGGCGGTGCGGCCACGGGCGTGGAAGTAGAAGCTGGCCACGGCGCCGGCGGCGACCGTGATGAGCAGGATGAGCTGTGCGTCGCGTGCGCTGTGCGCGGCCTGCGTCCCGGTAAGCCAGTCGCCCAGCGGCAGGCCACCCAGGAAGCCGGTGCCGATGCCCAGCACGGCCAGCAGCCCGCCGCGCCAGCCCCGGGGCCAGCCGTGGGCTCCGTGCTGGCCGGGATAGCAATGCCGCGCATCGACCAGCAGACGCCCGAACTCCATCACGAGCCAGATCACCAGGCCGATGGCCAGCGACTTGACCAGGTGCGCCGGATAGCTCGCGTCGGGCCAGATCGCGTGTGTCAACACGGCCACCAGCGCGCACAGCACGGCCACCTGCACCAGGTGGCGGGCGGCGTCGGGCCAGCGGATCCTCATCGTGGTGGGATGGGTGTGATCAGTCGAGTCGGCGCTGCAGGGCGGCGCGCTCGCGCTCGATCATGCGCTCGCGCAGGCTGGCGCCCGGACCCAGCAGCCAGACGGCCGCGCCGTGCAGCGCCAACCCCAGGCCCCAGCCCAGCAGCGGGAAAGCGTACCAGTGTCGGCCGGTGGCGATCGCCAGGGCCGCCAGGAACAGGTTGACGATGAGATAGACGCAGGCGTGGATGAACCAGCCCATCTTGGCGCCGGCGCGCTTGCGTGCCAGGCGCTCGAGCCGGTCGGGGGTGTGCGTGGGATTCATGTGTGGACCTCGGTTTCCGGGCTCAACGAAATCAAGCGGCCGCCGACCCGTGGGCCAGGCGCAGCACCGCCCGGGTGCGCGCCGCGAACAGGCCCGACAACGCGGCGTAAAGCGCCGTCACCACGATGGCGAAGCCGCCGTGCTGCGCCAGTTGCGGCGCCATCGCCAGCTGCACGCCGATGCCGTATTTCATCAGGAACACGGCCAGGATCAGGATCATCGGCATCCAGCTTCCCGGCAGCAGCAGGCGCTGGCGCGACGGGTCGAAGCGGGTGCCGCGCGGGGCGCGCCAATGCCAGCCGATCCGCAATACGGCAGCCGCGCAGAGCAGCCAGAGCAGCAGCAGCCCGGCGAGCCGGCCGCTGGCGGCAAAGGCCGACACCGTGCCCCACAGCGCCAGCGCGCCCATCGCCAGCGGCAGGATCATGGCCTGCGCCGGCGCGACGGCGCGCGGGCGCGCCGACACGAGGCCGAGCGCGAGCAGGAAGGTCAGCAACAGCCAAACCCAGGCCGGCGTGTCGCGCAGGATGGAGCCCAGGGCCTCGGGGTGTTGGATCAGCAGTTGGTGCAGCAGCATTTCGGGTGTCCTCGGTCGTTCCGTGTTGTCTCGGCGTGACTGTGGCGCGCGCTGCCGCGCAGCGCCAGCACGATGCGACGAAATGCCGCCGGGCGGCGCCAGATGCGCCCAGGAGGGATGAAGCGGAGCTTCTCCCCACCGCTGGGGGTCGGCGCTTGACCGCTGCCTGCGTTTGTAGAATGCGTCGCCTTGGCTACAGCTGTGTAGCGCTGACGAGGTTTCAAGGAGCGGATGGTGGACGTGCTGCTGGCGGTCAAGGCCGCGATCATGGGCGTGGTCGAGGGCCTGACCGAGTTTCTGCCGATCTCCTCCACGGGCCACCTGATCCTGGCTGGCAGCCTGATCGACTTCACCGGGCAGCGCGCCAAGGTGTTCGAGATCGCGATCCAGACCGGCGCCATCGCGGCGGTGGTGATCGTCTACTGGCCGAAGATCGCCCGCACCGTGGTCGAGCTGCCGCACAGCGGGGCCGCGCAGCGCTTCGCGCTCAACGTGCTGATCGCCTTCCTGCCGGCCGTGGTGCTGGGCCTGCTGTTCGGCAAGGCGATCCAGGCGCACCTGTTCACGCCGCTGGTGGTGGCCTCGACCTTCATCGTCGGCGCCTTCGTGATCCTCTGGGCCGAGCGCCGGCCGCAAAGCGCGGCGCGCGTGCACAGCGTCGACGACATGAGCGCCTGGGACGCGCTGAAGGTCGGGCTGGTGCAGTGCTTTGCCATGATCCCCGGCACCAGCCGCTCGGGCGCCACCATCATCGGCGGCATGCTGCTGGGGCTGTCGCGCCAGGCGGCGACCGATTTTTCCTTCTTCCTGGCCATCCCGACCCTGATCGGCGCCGGCGTCTATTCGCTCTGGAAGGAGCGCGAGCTGCTGTCGATGGCCGACCTGCCGCTGTTCGGCATCGGCCTGCTGTTCGCCTTCCTCAGCGCCTGGGTCTGCGTGCGCTGGCTGCTGCGCTACATCGCGCACCACAGCTTCGTGCCGTTTGCCTGGTACCGCATCGCCTTCGGCCTGGTGGTGCTGCTGACCTGGTCGATGGGCTGGGTGGCCTGGTCGGATTGACCCTTCGCCCCCTGGATCGAGGTCCCGGCCGGGGCGATCGGGCCCGATCCGTTGCGCCCGCGGGACGCGGGCGTGAAGTATGCGGCCTTGCTCACATCGGGTTGCATTCGGGGCTCGCCGCCAGCACGTGCGGCCCCGGGATTGCTGGTTTAATGGGAGCGTTGGATCCAGGCAGGACGCCTGTTTCCAGGTGTTTCCATGGTTTTGAGGAAAGGACATGAACATGAACGAGCAACTGCGTTTTCCGGCCCGCGGCCTGCTGCTGACGGCGACGGCGGTCGTGTTTGCGCTCTCGGGCTGCGCCAACATGAGCGAGACCCAGCGCGGCACGGCGATTGGCGCCGGCGTCGGCGCCGCCGCCGGCGCCATGATCGGCAAGGGCAAGGGGGCTGTCGTGGGTGCCGGCGTTGGCGCGCTGGGTGGCTACGCCTGGTCCCGGTACATGGAGAACAAGCGCCAGGAGATGCAGCAGGCCACCGCGGGCACCGGAGTCGAGGTGACGCAGACCGAGGACAACCAGCTCAAGCTGCACATCCCGAACGACATCTCGTTTGCCACCGGCCGCTCCGACATCCAGCCGCGCCTGCGTCCGATCCTGGACCAGTTCGCGCAAGGCCTGGGTGAGCAGCCCGGCATGGAGGTGTTCATCGTCGGTCACGCCGACTCCACCGGTAGCGACGCCATCAACGACCCGCTGTCGCTGGCGCGTGCCAACAGCGTGCGCGACTACATGGCGACGCGCGGAGTCGATCCGCGCATCGTCCGCACCGAGGGCCGTGGCTCGCACGAACCCGTCGCCAGCAACGCCACGGCCGAGGGCCGGGCGCAGAATCGGCGCGTCGAGATCTTCCTCGCCGAGCGTGCCGACGTGGCTGGCGGACAACCCGTTCGCTGAGCCTGCAAGGTTCAGGCGGGTGACGCGAGGGACCGGTTCAGCGTCGCCTATAGTCATCCGCCATGAGACTGCACAACTACTTCCGCTCCTCGGCCTCGTTCCGGGTGCGCATCGCGCTGCACCTGAAGGGGCTGGCCTATGACTACGTGCCGGTGCACCTGGTCAAGGGCGAGCAGAAGAGCGCCGAATTTGGCGCGCTCTCGGCCGAGCGCCTGGTGCCGGTGCTGGAACTGGACGACTGCCAGCGCCTGACCCAGTCGATGGCCATCATCGAATACCTCGACGAGACGCACCCGCAACCGGCGCTGCTGCCGGGCGATGCCGCCGGCCGCGCGCGCGTGCGCGCGCTGGCGCAGATCGTCGCCTGCGAGGTGCATCCGCTCAACAACCTGCGCGTGCTCAAATACCTGGTGCACGAGCTGAAGGTGCAGGAAGCGCCCAAGCTGGCCTGGTACCGACACTGGGTGCGCCTGGGTCTGGAGGCCTACGAGGCGCGCCTGGCCGAGCAGCCCGGACGCTTCAGCCACGGCGACGCGCCGACCCTGGCCGACTGTTGCCTGGTGCCGCAGGTCTTCAATGCCCAGCGCTTCGACTGTGACCTCACGGGCCTGGCGCGCGTGATGCAGGTGTTCGACGCCTGCATGGCGCTGGACGCGTTCCGGCAGGCCGAGCCTTCCGCGTGCCCGGACGCAGCCTAGTGGCGCCCTGGCTGGTGCCCGACTGGCCCGCGCCGGCCAGCGTGCGCGCCGTTTTCACGTTGCGCGGCCAGGGCCCCGCGGACGGCGCATCGCGCGGCCCCTGGGGCTTCTTCAACCTGGGCGACCACGTTGGCGACGAGCCCGCTGCGGTGGCGGCCAATCGGGCCCGGCTGCAACAGACGCTGGGCGTGCGGCCGGTGTTCCTGCAGCAGGTGCATGGCACCGGGGTCACGCTGCTCGAGCGTTCGATGCCCGATGGCACGCGCGCCGATGCCGCCATCAGTGCAGCACCCGGGCTGGCCTGCGCCATCATGGTGGCCGACTGCCTGCCGATCCTGCTCTGCGATGCGCAAGGGCAGCGCGTGGCTGCCATCCATGCCGGTTGGCGTGGCCTGGCCGCGGGCGTCGTCGAGCGCACGCTGGCGCAGTTCCGGGCCCTGGCGCCGTCGGCAGCATCCCCGGCGCAGAACCCGGTCGAGCCCGAGATCCTGGCCTGGCTCGGCCCCTGCATTGGCCCCGCGACGTTCGAGGTCGGTCCCGAGGTGCGCGCCGCTTTCGTCGATGCGGACCCAGGCGCTGATTCGGGTTTCATTCCAGGGCCGCCGGGCAAGTTCCTGGCCGACCTGCCGGCGCTGGCGCGTCGGCGCCTGGCCCGCCTCGGCGTCATGCGCGTGCACGGCAACGACGGTGGCAGCGACTGGTGCACGGTGAGTGGACCGGAGCGCTTCTATTCCCATCGGCGCGACCAGCGGCGGCTCGGCAGCAGCGGCCGAATGGCGGCCTGCATCTGGCGGATTTGAAAAGCAGATGCAACACGTGTCATCATCTGTCTTCGTTTCATCCGGGATGGCGATGTCGTGATCTTCGGATGGGCGATACTCAAGCTCAGAAGCGCTTGATTGGTGCCTGGGCGGGCACCGCGCCGACACGACTGACGAGGAGACAAGGGATGACCCCCGACCAAGCACTTTCAATGTGGCAGCAGTGGGCGAGCAGCATGACGCAGCTGCCGGGCCAACCGCCGCAGGCCAATTTCATGGCTGGATGGACCAAGGCGCTGGAGCAGATCCAGTCCTTCAACCCGGCCGGCAACGGCTCGGCGCCCAGTGCCAAGGTGGCGAAGATCCACTTTGCGCCCGAGCGGCTGGCCCAGCTGCAGCAGGACTACGTGCGCGAGGCGACCGAACTGTGGAACCAGTCGCTGCAGTCGAGCCTGAGCCTGACGGACCGGCGCTTTTCCGGCGAGGCCTGGGAGCGCAACCCGCTGGCGGCGTTTTCCGCGGCGGTCTACCTGCTCAACACGCGCACCCTGATGTCGCTGGCCGACGCCGCCGAGACCGATCCCAAGACCAAGGCGCGCCTGGTGTTCGCAGTCGAGCAGTGGGCCGCCGCGGCCTCGCCCAGCAACTTCCTGGCGTCCAACCCCGAGGCGATCAAGGAGGCCGTGGCCACCAAGGGCGAAAGCCTGGCGCGTGGCATGCAGAACCTGCTGGCCGACATGCGTCAGGGCCGCATGTCGATGACCGACGAGAGCGGGTTCGAGTTCGGCAGGAACGTGGCCTCGACCGAGGGTGCCGTGGTGTTCGAGAACGAGTTCTTCCAGCTCATCGAATACAAGCCGCTGACCGACAAGGTCTACGAGCGCCCGCTGCTGCTGGTGCCGCCGTGCATCAACAAGTTCTACATCCTGGACCTGCAGCCGGCCAACTCCTTCATCCGCTACGCGTCCAGCCAGGGCTTCCGCACCTTCGTCGTCAGCTGGCGCAACCCCGATGAATCGATGGCCCAGGCCACCTGGGACGACTACATCGGCAACGCGGCCATCAAGGCCATCACCACGGTGCAGGACATCACGGGCGCCAAGCAGATCAACGCGCTCGGCTTCTGCGTCGGCGGCACCATCCTGACCACCGCGCTGGCGGTACTGGCGGCGCGCGGCGAGAAGCCGGTGGCGGCGTTCACGCTGCTGACGACGCTGATCGACTTCACCGACACCGGCATCCTTGACGTCTTCGTCGACGAGGACATGGTGCGCAAGCGCGAGCAGCAGATGGGCCAGGGTGGCCTGATGAAGGGCCAGGACATGGCCGCCACCTTCAGCTTCCTGCGCCCGAACGACCTGGTGTGGAACTACGTGGTCGGCAACTACCTGAAGGGCCAGACGCCGCCGCCGTTCGACCTGCTTTACTGGAACGGCGACGCGACCAACCTGCCGGGGCCGTTCTACGTCTGGTACCTGCGCCACACCTACCTGCAGAACGACCTCATCAAGCCGAACAAGGTCACCGTGTGCGGCGAGAAGATCGACCTGCGCAAGCTCGACATTCCGGCCTACCTGTACGGCTCGCGCGAGGACCACATCGTGCCGATCGGCGGCGCCTACGCCTCGACCCAGGTGCTGCCGGGCAAGAAGCGCTTCGTCATGGGCTCCTCGGGCCACATCGCCGGCGTCATCAATCCGCCGGCGGCCAAGAAGCGCAGCCACTGGCTGCGCGAGGACGGCAAGTTCCCCGATGACGTCAACGAATGGGTCGGCGGGGCCGAGGAGCTGCCCGGCAGCTGGTGGGATGACTGGGCCGCCTGGGTGGCCAGCCATGCCGGCAAGAAGATCGCCGCACCGAAGTCGTACGGCAAGTCGCCCAAGTACAAGGCGATCGAGCCGGCGCCCGGTCGCTATGTCAAGGCCCGCGCCTGAGCGCCGGGTCGAGCCCCTTTCCCTTCCGGACCCGTTGCTGCGGGTGTCGGTAATCGTTTGAAGGAGAGTGTCCCCATGGAAGAGATCGTTATCGTTTCCGCTGCCCGCACTGCCGTGGGCAGGTTTGGCGGCTCGCTGGCCAGCGTGCCTGCGCCCGAGCTGGGCAGCATCGCGATCAAGGCGGCGCTGGAGCGTGCCAAGGTCGGGCTGGACCAGGTCGGCGAGGTCATCATGGGCCAGGTGCTGGCGG
>CAYRHV010000063.1:0-11064 GCA_964424045.1 uncultured Ottowia sp.
CGGCCTTCGGCGGCGTCAAGGGTCGCAGCGAGCTGCCGGGCATGGTCGAGGACGCAATGGCCGGCCGGATCCGGCTCGCGCCCTTCGTCACCCACACCATGGGGCTGGCCGACATCAACCGCGCCTTCGAGCTGATGCACGCGGGCGAGTCGATCCGCAGCGTCGTGCACTACGGCTGACGGGCCGTGAGCGACCGCGCCGCCGAGACCGCTCTGTGGGACCGGCGCTATGCCGACGAGGGCTTCTTCCACGGCACCGAGCCCAACGCCTTCCTGGTCGAGCAAGCGGCGCGGCTGGCCGGGCCGGTGCTGTCGCTGGCCGAGGGCGAGGGGCGCAATGCCGTGTTCCTGGCCGAGCGCGGGCTGGATGTGCTGGCCGTGGACTTCTCGCGCGTCGGCCTGGCCAAGGCCGAGCGGCTGGCGGCCGAGCGTGACGTGCGCATCCGCACCCAGGTGGCCGACCTGGCCGATTTCGAGCCCGAAGCCGGCTGCTATGGTGGCGTGATCTCGATCTGCGCCCACCTGCCCAGCCGCGTGCGCCGCCAGCTCAACCCGCGCATCGAGCGTGCGCTGCGGCCCGGCGGCGTGCTGCTGCTGGAGTCGTATTCGCAGCAGCAGTGCGGCCGTGGCGGGCCGCCGGACCCGGACACGCTGCCGAGCGCAGCCATGCTGCGCGCCGAATGGCCGGGCCTGGAGATCGAGCTGCTGCGCGAGATCGAGCGCCCGGCCTGCGAGCGTCCCGGGCATGCCAGCATGGGCGCGATGGTGCAGCTGATCGCCCGCAAACCCGCCTGACCGGAGGACCACACGGATGGAACGCATCGAACAACACGCCAGCTTCGGCGGCCGCCAGGAAGTCTGGCGCCACGCCAGCCGCAGCACTGGCACGCCGATGAACTTCGGCATCTACCTGCCCGAGGCCGCGCTGCGGGGCGAGCCATGCCCGGTGCTCTACTGGCTCTCGGGCCTGACCTGCACCGAGCAGAACTTCATCACCAAGGCCGGCGCGCAGCAGCATGCGGCGCGTCACGGCCTGATCGTGGTCGCGCCCGACACCAGCCCGCGCGATCCGGCGGGCGACCTGGGCGTGGCCGACGACGCGGCCTATGACCTGGGCCAGGGCGCGGGCTTCTACCTCAACGCCACGCAACGGCCCTGGGCGGCGCATTACCGCATGCAGGACTACGTGGCCGAGGAGCTGCCGGCACTTGTCGAGCAGCACTTCCCCGCCAGCGGCGCGCGTGGCATCTTCGGCCACAGCATGGGTGGCCACGGCGCCCTGGTGACGGCACTGCGTCATCCGGGCCGCTGGCGCAGCGTGTCGGCCTTTGCGCCCATCGTCGCACCGAGCCAGGTGCCCTGGGGCCGCAAGGCCCTGGCCGCCTATCTTGGGGACGATCCAGCCGCGTGGCAGGAATGGGATGCGGTGGCGCTGATCGCCAGGGCCGACGAGCGCCTGCCGCTGCTGGTGGATCAGGGCGAGGCGGACGAATTCATGGCCGAACACCTGCGGCCGCAGCTGCTGCAGGCGGCTTGCGAAGCAGCGGGGCACCCGCTCACGCTGCGCCTGCAGCCGGGCTACGACCACAGCTATTACTTCATCGCCAGCTTCCTGGGCGATCACTTCGAGCACCATGCTGCGGCGCTGCGCGCCGGCCGTTGAGCCTATGTCGGGTGTGAAACCGGCTTGTCAGTAGCTGACCATCACCGTCACGGTATCGCTGTAGCGGCCGGGCCGGTAGTCGGCCGACGGGGCGCGCACGTAGACGGTGTGTGATTGCGGCCGGCCGGTGCCGGTGCCGCCAACGCCGTTGCCCGCAGGGCCGTCGACGTGACCCCATTCGAGCCGCATGCCGGGGTCCTGGTAGAGCTGATAGGGCACGCGATCGGCGCCGCCGGTGGTCGCCGACATCGTGCCGCTGCCGGTCGCGCTGCCATTGGAAGGATGCAGGCCGATGACGTAGGGCGTGGACTGGCTGCAGGTCACGGCGATGCGGCCGTTGGCCGCGGTGTTGATGGCGTCGGCCGAGACCGTGCCCAGGCTGACGTCGGCCGCCGGACCAGCGGTCACGAGGCAGGACTTGAGGACGTTGGCGCTGACGTGGAACGGAAAGATCGATACCTGCCCGACCGCGGGGTCACCGGCGCTGCAAGCGCCGCCATTGCCGGCGCGGTAGTTGATCAAGGTGCCATTGCCGACGTAGGAGGTCGAATACGGGCCGGGCACCGCATCCTGGCCAGACGGGATGGCGGCATGCAGGGGCAGCGTGCCGGAGACGTGAGCACCGGCAGCCACTGCAAGCGTTCTCGCCGGTGTTCCCGATCCACCCCAGACTGTGCCCCAGATGGTTGTCCGAGCAGCATCCTGGTATATCCGGTATTGCAGTTCATGGCCACTGCCCTTCAGGCGATGATTTGCAAGATCACCGGAGGAATCACTGATGCTGAAGCAGATCGTGGCGGGCTGGTTGGTGTCGTTTCGGCAGTCGTAGATGAAATTTGCTGTCGCGGTTGATCCGTTGCTTCGGACAGGATCGATGGCGCCAAAGTTGAGATCGCTCATCGCTGCTGTACTGCAGGTGACTCCTTGGGCACCGGCATGCTGGAGCGGCAGTATCGACAGCGTCACAAGGATGGGCACCGCCACCCGCAGGATACGAGGCAGGGGGCGGTTCATGGTTTGGGCTCCAGACTACAGGTAAGTGGCCCGATTTGCGGAATGATGCCGCTCGCTTCTTCTTGATAGTCGAATCGAGCGCTGCAGCGACCAGATGGTGTCTGTACTGTTAGATCGTTGTGTTCACGCAACGTATCCAGATAGACTGCACCGTCATGGCCGACCAACGCGCGAACGGTCTGGCCTTCGAGCTGGACGCGACTGGCTAGGGGCAGTGGTTTTCCGGTCTCATCGATCAGAAGTACCAGCGCGGACCGCAGCGGTTCGATCTCGAACCGGACCAGGGCGCCTGCACGATCGCTCGGAGTAATACTGGTATGCACCCGCGGGATGCGCAGGTTGGCAGGCAGTTCCATGGGATCGATGCTGATCCGGTTGTTCTGGTAAGCATTGAGCGGTGTCACGAGCAGGTGGCCGTTGGCGTCCGTTACACCAATGCGGCGGTTTTCGAGCAGGACCGGAACATCGGCCATGCCTTGCGTTGAAACCAGGGCAAAGGCATCACTGATGCGGCGCGCCGCAAGTGGTCGGCCGCCCATGAAGACCAGCGCGCCGCTCGCGCTGCCATAGGTGTAGTGGCTGTTGTGGGAGGCGCTGATGCCCGCGGTGTAGCGACCCCAGGGACCGAGGTAGTTCACTTCTCCCTGGGCATCGCGTGCGCCCGCGCCCGCACGGGCATGAACATTCCAACCCCAACCGCCGTCGCTGGGGCTGGCACGACTGGCGCTGGCACCAAGACGGCTGCGGCTTCCGTCGTGTTCAAGCCCGAAGCTGGCGTGGGTGCGCTTGTCCAGGCTCCAGGTGAGCGTGGCGTAGGCGCTGTAGTCCTTGCGCTCGGTCAGGTCGCGAAGGACCGTGAGTGCGAGCGTGGCTGTGCGCCCGATTGACTTCAGCCAGCCGGCGCTGAGGTAGCGTGAACGACGTTGACCCGGATAATCCAGGTAGAGGTAGCTGAGGGAAAATCCACCCGTCGCCGGGCTGCTGTAACCGAGCGTGGCTCTGCCGCTGGCGCGTGCCGGCGGACTGCCGTGTAGTGCAGCCACGTCTCGGTAGCCGGATTGCGAGCGCAGGCCCGACAGCGCGACGTTGAAACGGCGATTGTTCCAGTTGTAGCCCAGCGCCAGCTGGGAGCCGCGCCGGCCGGAGCCGCCCGAGTGGGCGAGCGCGCCAGTCAGCACGCCGGCGTTGCCGAGCAGCCAGGCTGCGCCAAGTCCGCCGTTGAGCAGGTCCTTGCTGGCCTCGCCGTGGGCTTCCAGGGTGAATTCATCGGTGAGGCCGCGTCGCCAGGTGCCGCTGGTCATCGGGTTGCGTGCGTAGCGGTTAGAGACCAGGCCGTAGTCTTCTCGCACACGACCCAGCTCGAGTGACCAGTTTGTCAACCCCTGCTTGAGCAGTTGCTGGGTGCCGTAGAGCGAGAAGTCCAGCGTCGTCGCACGGCCGAACGCGTCGGTCAGCACCACCTGGGCCGTGCCAGCACCAGTGATGCTCGGCAACGCATCAAGCCGAAACGGCCCAGCCGGCACTTCGTCATGGAACTGGCGCATGCCATTGACGTAGAGATCAAGCTGCGAAGGCAGCGCAGCGGAACCGAGCAGAATCGGCACCGGGGCTGTGACCAAGTATGGCTGCAGCGCGAAATTGCTGCCCAGCTGGATGCCGCCGATGCGGGTCGAGCGGCTCCAGGCCAGGGATCCGGTAAGCGTGTCGCCGATCCGCAGCGTCAACAGGCGCTCAGGCCAGGACTGGCTCCAGTTGGTATCCAGGCGCACCGACCGGTGGCGCGATGAGCTTGCGGCGCGGCGCGGTTGTGTCAGCGAACTGTGGCTGACTACACCCCAGCGTCCGAAGGCACGCAGTTCCGTAAAAGCGCTCAGGGTCAGGCTGGAGCCTTCGCTGCTGGTGCCGTAGAGATCGTAGTTCAGAAGCAGTCCGGGAGCCATGGCGACTGGACCGGTCGTGACCGCGGGCGCGCCGAGTGTGGTTTCTTCCAGTTTGAGGAGATCGAGATTGGCGGTGAGTGCCACGCGCTGACGCGCTGCGTCATAGTCGACCTGCAGACCGGCGAGGCGGCCAAGTTCGACCGGCTCGATCGCGCCTGCCGGCAGCACGAAACCGAGCTGGACCAGGCTGCTGCCACTGGCCCAAAGCGCCCCACCACGATCACCAAAGTGGACCAGGCCGCGCGCCATGCCATTCACGGTCACGTCCAGGTAGACATCGCGACCGGCCGTACCAGCCAGGCTGGCTTCGTCGGCGCCGATCACCGCCGGAATCGCATCGGCCGCAAGTTCGGTGTCGCAGAGACCGAGGGCCGGCAAAAGCAGGAACAACAGCGCCGCTTCAGCGATCCGGCGTCGCCATCTGGATGCCTTGTTCGCTCTTGCCATTGATCGTTGCGGTCCAGTTGCCGGTTCCGTTCAGGGCCGCCGGCGGGATCTTGTCCAGGGTCCAGCGCATCCGCGCACCCGGCAGCACGTAGCCGAGCAGGCCCGGTGCAACTTCAGTTTTCCGGCCCTGGGCGTTGGCATGGACCAGATCCACAAGCTGGGCGTGGGCGCTGCCGTGGTTCACGACTTCCAGCGTCGTCTTTGCCTCCTCGTGTCGCAGCGTCCATTGCAGCTCGGGGGCGCCAGACACTGCGCCCGCAGGCTCCACGAAGACCGGGACCGAGTAGCGTAGCACGTAGTGCAGGCCGCGCCCATCTGGCTGCGCGACCGGCAGTTCGTCGATTACCAGGCGATAGGTTTGCTCGATTCCGGACTCGGGAGGGGCGCCGAGACGAATGGCCCGGATCAACTGTCGCGCGCCGGCCGCCAGTTCCAGCATGGGTGGACTGATGAGCAGTTCGCGCGTGGGTGTGAGCTGGTCGCCACGTTCGTCCTGCGTCCAACGGTAGGCGCGCACCTGGGCGTGCAACACCGTGTCGCCGGTGTTGCTCAGCCACAGGCCTTCGGCATTCTGCGTGGCCGGCAGCGTCAGGGAAACAGGAGAAACCTGCAGACCGCTTGCACTCGCCAGCGATGTGGCGAGCACACAAGTCACGGCGGCGATGATCTTGCTCAGCAGCAGCCGCATCGAGGCAATGGAGGTGCTGTGCATGACGGTGGGATGCAGTGCATGACAACCACCAGTCTGTGCGCTTTGCCCGGTGGGTCGAGCCTGTTTGGGCAGGCGGATGTTGCGCTGGGCGGCGCCTGGAGGCCGCTGTGATTTTGGCACCGAAATTCCGTCCGAGCCAGGAATGGAGGCGGAACGCTGCATGCCTTGCGCGGCATGCAGCGTGCTCTGCGTTGTGCGCGCAAGGATCAATAGTCGACGCTAACCACCACGGTATCGAGGTACTTGTCAGGGGCGTAATCGGTTCCCTTGGCCTGGGCGTAAACCGGCAGCACCAGCGGCTTGGTCGTCATCCCCTCGCCTTTCATGGCCACTCGATTCTTGCCGTCGGCGTTACCCCATTGGGTCGAGAAATTGGAGTCCGAATAGAGGGCGTAGGGGATGATGTCGCCTTGCTGCACACCCTTCATCTCGCCCACCCCTTCCTGGTTGCCATTGGACGGCAGTAGGCCGACGGAAAACGGCGTTCCCTTGGTGCAGTTGATCTCGATTGCCGTTTTCCCCTGCGGTGCGTCATGGGAACCGACCGCGTAATCGCCCAGATCGATATTGTTGACGGCGTTCGCAATCTTGCAGACCGAAGTGATCTGCATCGTGACCTGGAACTTGTCCTGTACCGTATCGGCCTGCGCCACAGTGCCGGCGGTGGCCAGCGCAATGACGGCCAGTTGGGCGAAGAGTCGTTTGTTCATGATGTGATTCCTTTCCTGCGGCGTGCCGCTTTCACGTGAAATGAAGTGAATGCCTGCATGCCGGTGACTTGATCCAAGACATGTAAATATTCGTTGCATGTGTTAATGCTACGGAGAGAAAACCGACGGATCAAGCACGGTTATCTTGAAAAATGCCAATAACCACACAGAGTTAACTCAAGATCCGGCTCGCGTTGGATGTTTCGTGATCGACTGCACAGAAGGGGAGCGCACTGCTTTTTCCGGTTGCGTCGCGATTCGTGATGGAATGCACGGCGCGCATCGAGTGCCGGATGCCGGCGGTTTCAGAAATGCGAAATCGGGTGCTGGCGCCGCGATCCGAAGCGGTCAGTCGGGCAGCGCATAGGTGTTGAAGCCGGGCCCGCGTCGTGTGTCGCCCCGACGCAGCCAAGTCGCAACCGTGCCTGCGCCCGTCGGTGCGGAGGGTAGCCTTCGGACTCGGCCGGCCCCGGGCAGGTCAGCAGCGGTGCCGCGTCAGCCTAAATCCGGCAGTTGGATGTGCCTGCCAGTGCCGCCCGCGGCGTGCCAGGCAAGGGTGAGCGCCGCGGCTCCAAAGGCGCCTGCGCGCCTTTGGACGGCGCGAACGGGCCGAGCCTCTGGTTGGGCCGCGCCCTGGTGTGCGCCACGACGAGCAACGCCGCATGGCGCAGCGCGGGTGTTGCGGGTGGGCGCATAGCGCTCGCACCCAGCCGGTGAACCTCAGCAGTGCAGCCGCAGCCAACATTCATGCGGGTTGCAAGGTGACGATCAGCGGTCGACTGCCGGATTCAGGGTCAGTCGTCCAGTGCTGGGTAGTCGGTGTAGCCATGCACCCCACCGCCATACATGGTGGCGCGCTCGGGCACGGCCAGGGGTGCGCCTTGGCGTAGGCGCTCGGCCAGGTCCGGGTTGGCGATGAAGGGCTTGCCGAAGGCCACCAGGTCGGCGCGGCCGGAGTCGATGGCTTCGTGCGCCAGCGCCGCGTCATAGCCGTTGTTGACGATCCAGGCGCCCTGGCCGCCGGCTTCGCGGTAGGCGGTCTTCAGGGCGGCGTAGTCGAACGGGCGGCCCTCGACCTCGCGCGCGCCGCCGGTGGCACCCTCGATCACGTGGATGTAGGCCAGGCCGAGCGGCGCGAGCTCGCGCACCAGGTGCTCGAACAGCGGCTGGGGCGCATCGTCGTGGATGCCGTTGGCGGGGGTGACGGGCGAGATGCGCAGACCGGTGCGGTCGCCGCCCACGGCGTCGACCACGGCGCGCACCACCTCGAGCACGAAGCGCGCGCGGTTCGTAATGCTGCCGCCGTAGTCGTCGTCGCGCTGGTTGGCGCCGCGCTTGAGAAACTGGTCCGGCAGGTAGCCGTTGGCGCCGTGGATCTCGACGCCGTCGAAGCCGGCCGATTCGACCGCGTTGCGCGCTGCCACGGCGAAGTCGTGCACGATGGCCGGGATCTCGTCGCGCCGCAGCGCGCGCGGTTCGCTGGTGGGGGTGAAGCCGCCCCGGGCCTCGCCGTCGACCAGGTAGGTGCGAGCGTCGGCGCGGATCGCCGAAGGTGCGACCGGATCGGCGTTGCCGGGCTGCAGCAGGTGGTGCGAGACCCGTCCCACGTGCCAGAGCTGGCAGAAGATGTGCCCGCCGCGCTCGTGCACGGCACGGGTGACCTGCTTCCAGCCGTCGAGCTGGCTGCTGTCGTAAAGGCCCGGCACGTCGGAGTAGCCCTGGCCCTGCGGACTGATGGCGGTGCCCTCGCTGATGATGAGGGCGGCGCCGCGCGCGGGGTCGGCACGTTGTGCGTAGTACTCGGCCATCAGCGCGTTGGGGACGTTGCCGGGCGCGCGGTTGCGCGTCAGCGGCGCCATGGCGATGCGACTGGGCAGGGTCAGTGCGCCCAGGCGGACGGGCGAGAACAGCAGGCGGGGCATGGCGGAAGGGCCTCTCGAAACGACAGTGATGAAGCCGATTGTGCGCTGTCCGGCGCGTGACTGTGAGGTGCGGCGCTGGGTGCCAGGCTGCGCCACAATCCCGGCATGCCTCCCTCCGCCCCGCCGCCGGCCGCGGTGCAGCAACCCATTGCCGTGGCCCTGGCGCTGTCGCTGGGCGCTGCCGTGTCGCTCGGCATCACGCGCTTTTCCTATGCGCTGCTGCTGCCGGTGATGCGCGACGACCTGGGCTGGAGCTACACCCTGGCCGGCGGCATGAACACCGCCAATGCCCTGGGCTACCTGCTGGGCGCGCTGGTGACGCCCCTGCTGCTGCGCGGCCTGGGCGCCGGGCGCGTGCTGCTGTGGGGCAGCGTGCTGGCGAGCGTGTTCATGGCGGCCTGCGGCTTCTTCACCGACGCCACCATGCTGCTCGTGCAACGCCTGCTGGCGGGTGTCGCCAGTGCCTTCGTCTTCATTGCCGGCGGCCTGCTGGCGGCGCGCCTGGGCGAGCAGGTGCCGCAGCGCGCCGGCCTGCTGCTGGGTCTCTACTACGGCGGTGTGGGCTGGGGCATTGCGGCCTCGGCGCTCGGCGTGCCGCCGCTGCTGGCAGCGGCCGATGGCGTCGCACACGGCTGGGCCTGGGCCTGGTGGGGGTTGGCCGTGCTGTGCGTGGCGGCCACCGCCGCGCTGGTGCGCCCGGCGGTGGTGCTGGACGGCGCGGCGCAGCGCAGTGCGAGCGGGCCCGGACCGGACAGCGAACGGGGCGGGGGCCTGCCCTGGCTGGCCATGGGCCCGATGCTGGCCGGCTACACCCTGTTTGGCGTCGGCTACATCGGCTACATGACCTTCGTCATCGCGCTGCTGCGCGAACAGGGCGCCAGCGGCCTGGCGATCACCGGCTTCTACACCCTGCTCGGGCTGGCCGTGGTGGGTTCGGCGCGGGTCTGGGCGCGCCTGCTGGACCGCGCCCGGGGTGGCGGCGCGCTGGCGCTGCTGAACGCCCTGCTGGGCGTCGCCACGGTGCTGCCGGCGCTGACCGGCGCCTGGCCGGTGGTGCTGGCCTCGGGCCTGCTGTTCGGCGGCGTGTTCCTGTCGCTGGTGGCCTCGACCACGGCCTTCGTGCGTCACAACCTGCCGAGCGCGCAGTGGGCGGCCGGCATCAGCGCCTTCACCATCCTGTTCGCCTTCGGCCAGATCGTCGGCCCCACGGTGGTCGGCTGGATTGCCGACGGGCCGGGCGGCCTGGCACGCGGCCATGTGTATTCGGCCGCCGCGCTCTGGCTCGGGGCGCTGGTCGCCTGGCGCCAGCGGCCGCTGGTGTCGGTTGAACGTTGAGCGGGTTGGGAAGCAATGGGTTCCGGAAGTTCACGCGAAACGCTCAACGCCAAACGCTGAACCGCGCATCGCGCTGAACGCTCAGAATTCAGATCAGTCCTTCTGCCTTCATCGCCGCCTGCACCGCCGGTCGCGCCGCAACGCGTTCGCGCCAGGCCACCAGGTTTGCGAAGGGCGCGAGGTCGATGTTCATCGGCTTGGCCCAGTTGGTGATCGTGAACAGGTAGGCGTCGGCCACGGTGAAGCCGTCACCGAGCAGGAACTGCCGGCCGGCCAGCTCGCCATCGACGAATTTGAGGCGACCCAGCAGTTCCTGGATGAAGAGCTGCTTGGCCTCGGCCGGCATGTTCGGATTGAACAGCGGGCCAAAGCGCTTGTGCACTTCGGTGGCGGTGAAGTGCATCCACATCTGCAACTGGTAGCGCGCCATGCTGCCGCAAGGCGGGATCAGCTGGCGGTCGGGCACCTGGTCGGCCACGTACTGGCAGACGATGGCGCATTCGCGCAGGCCCGTGCCATCGTCCAGCACCAGGTAGGGCACGTAGCCGAGCGGATTGACCTTGCGGTAGTCCGAGCCGTCGGGCAGGATCTTGGTCTTGGTCGGCGCCGAGATGGCCTCGTACTTGAGGCCGGATTCTTCCAGCGCGATGTGGGCGGCCAGCGAGCAGGCGCCGGCGGAGTAATAGAGCTTCATGATTGTTCTGGGTGGACGGACCGTTCATCGTCCTGTGAACGGATCAGGGGACGCGCCGCAGTCGTTTCGCAACGGCTGTGCGCCTCGCCGGGCAGGATAGCGCGATTGCCATGGCCGTGCCGGCGTTGGGCACAGTCGCCGTGACGTGCGGCAGGTGCGTCGCCATCGGCTACCATCGACACGAGACGCGGGGTGCCTGGACGATGCCGGGCTGAGAGCACACCCGTTGAACCTGATCCGGGGCAACGCTGAACAAGTTCCTCGCGCGCTGCGCATCCCTGCCTGCGGCGGTCTGCGGCGTTGCAAATGCTCGCGAGCTGCGGCTATTGCTGCGCTTCGCGCCTTGCATCCCATCCCCAGGCAGGGCGCGCCGCATCACGGGGACTTGTTCAGCGTCGCCCTGGATCGCGCTAGCGTAGGAACGTCGTCATGCCATCCCCTTTCGAGCTCAACCCTTTTGCACCCGAGCGCGTGGCGCAGGCGCTGGTCGCCCTGCGCGAGCGTGCGCCCCTGGTGCAGTGCCTGACCAACATCGTCGTCGCCAACTTCACGGCGAACGTGCTGCTGGCCACGGGCGCGGCGCCGGCCATGGTGGACAACCCGGCCGAGGCCGGGGCCTTTGCCGCCA
>CAYRHV010000064.1:0-10903 GCA_964424045.1 uncultured Ottowia sp.
GCTAGCGAATCTCGACCGAGTCGACCGTGTAGGAACGCGCCAGGTCGCTGATGCTGATCCCGAGCCCGGGCGCGGTCGGCACCTGCATGCGGCCGTCGCGGATCACCGGCTGTTCATTGAACATGGGGCTGAGCCACTCGAAGTGCTCGAGCCAGGGTTCCCGGGGATAGACGGCCGCCATGTGGACGTGCAGTTCCATCGCGAAATGCGGCGCCAGGCTGAGGCCGTGGTAGTCGGCCAGTTGCATGATCTGCAGGAAGGGCGTGACGCCGCCGACCCGAGGCACGTCCGGCTGGACGAAGTCGGAAGCCCGGGCCTCGATCAGACGGGCGTGCTCCAGGAAGCTGGTCAGCATCTCGCCCGTGGCGATCGGCGTGTCCAGCGCCGCGGCCAGCGCCGCGTGGCCGGTAGCGTCATAGGCGTCCAGCGGCTCCTCGATCCAGGTCAGGTCGAACGGCTCGAGCGCGCGGCAGGCACGGATGGCGCTCGGACGATCCCATTGCTGGTTGGCGTCGACCATGAGCGCGACGTGCTCGGGGAGCTTCTTGCGCACGGCCGCCACCCGCGCGAGGTCCTGCTTCAGGTCGGGATGGCCGACCTTGATCTTGATGCCGCCGATGCCGCTGGCCAGGGAGGCATCCATGTTCTCCAGCACCTGCTCGAGCGGCGTCGAGAGGAAGCCGCCCGAGGTGTTGTAGAGGCGGATCGAATCGCGCTGGGCGCCGAGCAGCTTGGCCAGCGACAGGCCGGCGCGGCGTGCCTTCAGGTCCCAGAGCGCGACGTCGAAGGGCGCGATGGCCTGCACCGTCAGGCCGCTGCGACCGACCGACGCGCCGGCCCAGCAGAGTCTGGTCCAGAGCCGCTGGATGTCGTTGGGGTCTTCGCCCAGCAGGCTGGAGGCGATCTCCCGCGCGTGGGCGTAGATGCCGTCGCCGCCGGCGCGCTTGGAGTAGGAGAACCCCATGCCTTCGGCGCCATCCGTCGTCTTCAGTTCACAGAAGACCAGCGCCACCTCGGTCAGTGGTTTCTGGACACCCGTCAGTACCTTGGCGTCGCTGATCGGCTGTGCCAGCGGCATCCTGACCAGTGACAGCCGGATGGAAGAGATCTTGTCTGTTGGATTGCCCATGTGGTTTCTCGGGTTGGGTTGACCGGGTTCGGGCTCGACGGCCGATGCCGGGATCAGGCAAAGCGCGGGACGCGTCCTTCCCAGTTCGGGTCGTATTTGCGCATCTGCGCAGCATCGTCCCGGCCGACGCTGCCGGCCTCCAGGTATTGGCGGTGCAGCGCCTGCAGCCGCTGCTCGTCGATCTCGACGCCCAGGCCGGGGCGGTCACCGATGGCGATGGCGCCGCGATCGAAGCGGATGTGCCCGCCCTGCACGACTTCCTCGTCCGGGTCGAGCCAGGGGTAGTGGGTGTCGCAGGCGTAGCTGAGGTTTGGAATGCTGGCTGCGACGTGCGCCATGGCCATCAGGCTGATGCCCAGGTGCGAGTTGGAGTGCATCGACAGGCCCCAGCCGAACACCTCGCACATGCGGGCCAGCGCCTGCGTCTCGCGCAGGCCGCCCCAGTAGTGGTGGTCGGCCAGGATCACCTGGGCGCCGTGTGTCGCCGCGTTGTCGCGGAACTGGTCCATCCGGGTCACGACCATGTTGGTCGCCAGCAGGGCACCAGTCTCCCGGTGCACCTCGGCCATCTGCTCCAGGGTGGGGCAGGGATCCTCCAGGTATTCGAGCAGGCCCGCGGATTCCTGCGCGACGCGCAGCGCGACCGGGACCGACCAGTTGCCGTTCGGGTCGATGCGCAGCGGCAGCTGCGGAAAACGCAGGCGCAGCGCACGCATGCATTCGAGCTCGCGCGCCGGTTCCAGGACGCCGCCCTTGAGCTTGAGGCTGCCGAAGCCGTATTGCTCGACCATGCGTTCGGCCGCGCCCGCCAGTTGCTCCGCGTCGAGCAGTTCGCCCCAGCGATCGTCGGCGTAAGGCCCCTCGACGTGGCGTGCATATTTGAAGAACAGGTAGCCGCTGAAGGGCACCCGATCCCGGGCGCGGCCGCCGAGGAAATCGGCCAGCGGCAGGCCGACCGAGCGCGCCTGCAGGTCCAGCAGGGCGACCTCGAAGGCCGCGTAGGCCACGGACAGCGTGCGCGTCGGGTCGGTCTCGGGCGCGAGCACGCAGGAGTCGTCGGCGGTCTGCCCCAGGGTGCGAACGCAGTCGGTCACGATGGAATGGACCGACCGGAGGTCGAAGATGTCGAGGCCGATGAGGCGCGGCGCGATCTGCTCGAGCAGCGCGACCGTGGCCGGGTCGCCGTAGGTCTCGCCGAGCCCCTGCAGCCCGTTGTCGCCCGTGACCTGCAGAACCGAGCGCAGGGCGTAGGGGCCATGCACGCCGATCGCGTTCAGCAGGGGCGGGTCCTTGAACGCCAGCGGCGTGATCCGGATGTGGCTGATCTTCATGCGTGTGGCTGCGGGCGGGCGCAAGGGCGCGCCGCTTGCGGGAAGTGGATTCGAGCGGCAGGGCTCACCATGTGTGCTCCCGCCAGGCCTTGCGCATCGACCAGCCGAGCGTCGCCAGTGCCAGCACCATGAAGACGGCGGCGATCGGACTCATGAAGAACTGCAGGAAGCTGCCGTCCGTCAACTGCAGGCCGCGCCGCAGGTTGGTTTCAGCCAGTGGGCCGAGCACGAAGCCGATGATCAGGGGCGTGAGCTCGATCTTGAAGGACAGGCAGAGGTAGCCGATCAGCCCGAACAGCAGGATGATCCAGACGTCGAACATGCGGTTGTTCAGGCCGTAGGCGCCGACCACGCACAGCATGAAGATGATCGGCATCAGGATGTGCTTGGGCACCGCCAGCACCTTGATGAACAGGCGCAGGCCGTAGAACTCCAGGATCAGCATCATGATCGCCGACAGCATCAGGGCGGCGAAGATCGAGTAGACCAGCGGCGCCTGCGAGACGAACAGCAGCGGGCCTGGCTGGATGCCCTGGATCAGGAAGCCCCCGAGCATCACCGCCGTGACAGCATCGCCTGGAATGCCCAGCGTCAGCAGCGGCACCAGGGCGCCGCCGATGGAGGCGTTGTTGGCGCTTTCCGATGCGACCACGCCGTCGATGATGCCGGTGCCGAACTTTTCCGGGTGCTTGGAACGGTTCTTGGCGACGATGTAGGACAGGATGTTGGAGGTGCCGCCGCCGATTCCCGGGAGGATGCCGATCCCGACGCCGATCAGGGATGAGCGGATGCAGTTCCAGGCCTGACCCAGGCCTTCGGCGATGGAAAAGCCGAAGCCCCTGCCGCGCTTGACGCTCAGGATCGTCGCCTTGCCCTCGATCCGGATGGTCGAGGCCGTGTGCACGATCTCGGTCACGGCAAACAGGCCGATCATCGCCACCAGGATGCTGAAGCCGGAGTTCAGGCTGGTGATGCCGAAGGTGAAGCGCCGGATCGCGTCGACCGGCGCGATACCGACGGTGGCCAGGGTGATGCCGAGCACGCCGGAAAACAGGCCGCGCAGATAGTTCTTGCTGGAAAGCGTGGCGATCAGGGCGACAGAAAAGACGACGACGGCAAAATATTCCTGGGGTCCGAATTGCAGTGCGAAGTCGGCCAGCGTCGGTGCCACGAAGACCAGCACCACCAGGCTGATGAGGGTGCCGATGAAGGAAAACACGATGCCGACGCCAAGGGCCTTGAAGGCCTCGCCCTTTTCCATCATGGGCGCACCGTCGAAGGTGGTCGCGATGGATGACGGCGTGCCGGGGATCTTCAGCAGGATGGCCGAGATCAGGCCGCCGGAGGTGCCGCCGACGAACAGTGCCACCAGCAGCGGCAGGCTCACCTCCGCCTTCAGGGCGTAGGTGATGGGCAGGAACAGGGCCACCGCCATGGTGGTCGTGAGGCCCGGGATCGAGCCGAAGACGATCCCGACTGCCGTCCCGAAGACCAGCCAGGCCAGGGTCGCCGGCTGGAACAGGTTGAGGGTCGCCTCGTAAAACAGTTCAATCATGCCGGGCTCCTCAGATGAAGGTGATCAGGCCCTGGGGCAGGAGCATGTCGAAGTAGTAGCGGAAGACCAGGTAGGTGAGCACGGCGCCGATGACTGCAATCGCCGCGTATTTGCCCAGGTCGCGCCCGCCGGCCGGTGGCTTCATGATCGAGAA
Organism: uncultured Ottowia sp.; assembly: GCA_964424045.1. GTDB lineage: Bacteria > Pseudomonadota > Gammaproteobacteria > Burkholderiales > Burkholderiaceae_C > Ottowia. The sequence goes on from CAYRHV010000064.1 coordinate 4,170, forward strand.
CTGGCACACCAGATAGACGATTGAGGCCACGATGAAGCCGATGGGTTCAATGAAGGCGACGTAAAGCACCATCGCCGCTGCAGTGAGGATCAGCGTGCGGCGGTCCCTGGGCTCGGCCGGGGCCGCTGCAATCGCGCTTCGGTGGCGCCAGCTGACCACCGTCTGGGCGACGCCCAGCACGCAGATGATGGCGCCGAGCACATAGGGGAAGAAGCGCGCGTCGACGACCCCCATGGAGCGGCCCGCCGGCATGGCGATGTTGTAGGTCAGGCCAAGATAGACCAATCCGAGCAGGACGATCAGCGGCCCGACGATCAGTTCACGTTTCATGTGTCAATCCAGACGGGACACCGTGGGCGGAAACCGGCAGGTCAGCCCGCAACCGCCCCTGCGGTGGCGGGCTTTCGGCTCCACGATCGGTTTACTTGCGCACCAGCAAGCCCTTGTAGGGCAGATACTGGTCGCGGATCTGGTTCAGGTGTTCCACTGCCTGTTCGGCCGGGAAGTAGGTGATCGGCTGGCTGTAGGTCTTGGCCAGCGACTCCTGGTATTCCTTGTTCTCGATGATCTGCGAGACGATGGTCGACATCCTCTTCACCAGTTCCGGGTTCGTGCCTTTCGGGAAGCCGATGACGTAGGGGTTGGTCATCGACATGTCGACACCCTGCTGCCTGAAGGTCTGGATGCCCGCGGGCAGCAGTGGGTTGGCCGGGTCGCCGAACTGGGCCAGGACCGTGAGCCGCTTGGTAGCCGCGTAGTCCTTCACCGGTCCGAAGGCGATCGACGCGATGTCGATGCGTTTGCCGAGCAGGGCCGTGATCTTGTCGGAGGCCGAGCCGACGTCGACGAACTTCAGGTCGATGCCCGCCGCCTGGGCGATCAGCAGGCCCTGCAGGTGGGTGAAGCCACCGAATTCGGTGCCGAAGGTCACGGCCCCCGGCTTTTCCTTGGCGAGCTTGATCAGGTCGGCCAGGGTGCTGATGTTCGATGCCGGTCCGGCCACCAGGACGCTGCCCTTGTCGACCGCCGGGATGCACGAGATGTCGAGATTGGCGTCGAACTTCACATCCCGCAGGCCCGAGACCTCGGTCACGATCAGCTGCCCGGTGTGGCCGAAGAACAGGGTGCCGCCGTCGGGCTTGGAGTCCTCGACTTCGGACAGGGCGATGGTGCCGCCACCGCCGGTGACGTTGGTCACGATCATCGGGGTCTTGGTGATCTGCTCGAAGTATTTGGCGATCATGCGGGCGTTGAAATCCGTGTCGCCGCCGGCGGACGCCGGGACGACGGCCTTGATCGACTTCGTCGGCCAGTCGGTGTCGGCCGCCCAGGCCGCCGGCAGATGAGCCGCGGCCGCCGAAGACGTGAGGGCGATCAGGAGCTTGCGTCGGGTCAGGATGGTGGGATGCATGGTTTCTCCTCGGGGTGGTGGTGAAAGGGGAATGGATCCGGTTCGTCGGTGGCGGATGGCTGGTTCTGCGGGTTCAGCGGTACTTGTCGAGCAGGGCCTGCGAGCCAGCGCGCAGGACACCCACGTCGCTGCCGACGGCGACCAGCTTGACCCCCATTTCCAGGTAGCGGCGCGCGTCGGCCTCGGCCGGCGCCAGGATGCCGGTCGTCTTGCCGGCGGCCGTGGCAGCGGCCAGGATGTGGGCAATGGCGGCCTGCACGTCCGGATGATTGGAATCGCCGAGATGGCCGAGGCCGGCCGCCAGGTCCGAGGGGCCGATGAACAGCGCATCGATGCCCTCGACCTGCGCGATCTCGGCGGCACTGTCGACGCCGGCGCGGCTCTCGATCTGCACGATCACCGCAATGTGGTCGTTGGCGAGGCGAAAGTAGTCGGCGACGCTGCCATAGCGGTTCGCGCGCTGGGAAACCGAGACGCCGCGGATGCCGGCGGGCGGGTAGCGCGTCGCGGCGACGGCGCGCCGGGCCTGCTCGGTGTTCTCGACGAACGGCACCAGGAAGTTCTGGAAGCCGGCGTCCAGCAGCCGCTTGATGACGATGGGCTCGTTGGTGGGGATGCGCACCACGGGCGCGCTGGTGCTGTCCTTCAGTGCCAGCAGTTGCGGAATCAGCGTCAGCACGTCGTTGGGCGCGTGCTCGGCATCCAGCAGCAGCCAGTCGAAGCCGGCAACGCCGACCACTTCGGTCGTCACCAGGCTGCCCAGGGCGCACCAGCAGCCGATCAGGCGCTTGTGCGCCAGCAGGTCCTGGCGCAGGCGATTCGGAAAGGGGGAGGGCGAGGGGGTCGGTGAGATCATCGGTTCAGCGCACCATGCAGGGTTGTTTGGGGTTGAAGGTCCAGCCGGGAATCAGGTATTGCATCGCCACCGCGTCGTCGCGCGCGCCCAGGCCGTGCTGCTGATACAGCGCGTGGGCCTGCTCGACCCGCGCCATGTCCAGCTCGATGCCCAGGCCGGGCCTGTCGGGAACCCGGACATGGCCGTCCCGGATCTGCAGCGGCTCCTGGGTCAGGCGCTGGCCGTCCTGCCAGATCCAGTGCGTGTCGATGGCGGTGACGCGGCCTGGGGCGGCCGCGCCGACGTGGGTGAACATGGCCAGCGAGACGTCGAAGTGGTTGTTCGAGTGCGAGCCCCAGGTCAGGCCCCAGTCGCGGCAGGTCTGCGCCACGCGCACGCTGCCGGCCAGGGTCCAGAAGTGGGGGTCCGCCAGCGGGATGTCGACGGCCTGCAGCGACAGCGCATGCACCAGCTGGCGCCAGTCGGTCGCGATCATGTTGGTCGCCGTCGGCAGGCCGGTGGCGCGCCGGAACTCGGCCATGACCTCGCGCCCGGAAAAGCCGTCTTCGGCGCCGCAGGGATCCTCGGCATAGGCGACGATTCCATGCATGTCGCGCATCAGCCGGACCGCGTCGCGCAGCAGCCAGCCGCCATTGGGGTCGAGCGTGATGCGGGCCTCGGGAAAGGCCTCGTGCAGGGCCACGATGGCCTCGACTTCCTCCTCGCCGCGCAGCACGCCGCCCTTGAGCTTGAAGTCATTGAAGCCATAGCGCTGGCGTGCGGCGCGCGCCAGTTCGACGATCGCCGCCGGGGTCATGGCCTTTTCGTGGCGCCGGCGAAACCAGTCGTTGTCGGCCTCGGGCTCGCTGGCGTAGGGCAGGTCGGTCTGCTGGCGATCGCCGACGAAGAACAGATAGCCGAGCATTTCGACCGAATCGCGCTGCTGGCCTTCGCCGAGCAGCGCAGCGACCGGGACGTCGAGGTGCTGGCCCAGCAGGTCCAGCAGCGCCGATTCGACGGCGGTAACGGCGTGAATGGTGGTGCGCAGGTCGAAGGTCTGCAGGCCCCGGCCGCCGGCGTCGCGGTCGGCGAATGCCTCGCGCATGCGCTGCAGCACCTGCTGGTGCGCGCCGAGCGGGCTGCCGACCACGAGCTCCGCCGCATCTTCCAGCGTCTGGCGGATCTTCTCGCCGCCGGGGACTTCACCGACGCCGGTGCGTCCGGCGCTGTCCGTCAGGACCAGCAGGTTGCGGGTGAAGAAGGGGCCGTGGGCTCCGCTCAGGTTGAGCAGCATGCCGTCGCGGCCCGCCACCGGGACGGCGCGCAGCGAAACAACCCGGGGTGTGGCGGATGCGGTCATGAGTGGGCCTTCTCCTGTGGTTGATGGCTGAGCGGTCCGGTTCGTCGGGTGTCAGACCGCGGAAACCTGATGCTGGATGCGCCAGCAAATCGGTCAGTGCCGGATCAAATGATAGCGCTACCATTTCAAATTGAAAACAGGGTTTACCCTGATGCGATCGGGTTCAGGCCGTTCCGCGTTCGATGATGGAGACGCCGATGTCGACGATGGGGTGCTCGACCGGCCGGCCTTCCGCACGATCCAGGATCATGCGGGCGGCGGTGTGCCCGATGGCGGCGCCGTTGACGTGCACCGTGGTCAGGGCGGGCTCGGTATCGGCGGCAAAGGCCTGGTCGCCGAAGCCGATGATGGCGAGGTCGTCGGGCACCCGGATTTTCTGGTGCAGCGCCTCGGTCAGCACACCGAGGGCGAGCAGGTCGGAGCTGCAGAAGATGGCGTCCAGGCGCGGCTGACTCAGGAGCAGTTCACGCAGCGCGCCGCGGCCGTGGCGCATGGTGGTCGGTGGCGGCACGGGGACCGCCCGCACCTCGGCCAGCCCGTATTCACGGGCGGTCGCGCAATACGCCGTCAGGCGACGCATGCCGCGCTCGTCATTGCCGACCACGGCGGCCAGGTGCCGACGTCCCTTGCGGTGGAAGTACCGGGCGACCTGGTGGCCGACCTCGGCGTGGGAAAAGCCGACCAGCATGTCGATCGGCGTCGGGCTCAGGTCCCAGGTTTCAACCACCGGGATGCCCGAGGCGAGCAGCCGCTTGCGCCCCTCGGTTGAATGCAGGACGCCGGTCAGGACGATGCCGTCGGGGCGGCGTCCGACGATGGCGTCGATCAGTTCGTCCTCGCGGCTGTCGGCGTAGCCCGATTGCCCGAGCATGAGCTGGCAGCCGTGCTGCACCAGGGTTTCATGCAGGGCCTGGATCGTGTTCTGGAAGATCGGCCCGGAGATGGTGGGCACCACGGCGGCAACCAGGCGGCTGCGGGCCGAAGCCAGGCCGCCGGCCAGCCGATTCGGGACGTAGCCGGTCTGGGCGATGGCCTCCTGCACGCGCTCGAGCACCTGGCGGGAGACGCGCGCAGGCGTGTTGATCGCCCGCGACACGGTGATCGGTGCCACGTCGGCCAGGCGTGCGACCTCGTGCAATGTGATGGCGCCGGTGCCCCTGCGCGCCCTACGAACTGGACGTTCCTGGCCCATCCGGGCGATTCTAGTGGTTCGGGTTCCGGGCCGCCGGGTACGCTGGAGCGCGCGGCATGCAGATCGCCCATCGGCCCGAAGCGAAGCGCCGGGCTGTTCCAATCCGATGAACGATGGGCTAGACTCGCCCGAACCGGATGGCGTGCCAGCGCCCCGTGCGTGATCTGCACCATCCATCCGGCCAGGCCGGCTCGCTGCCGGCGCGCGGATGATTATGAGATCGGGACAGACCTGGCCTTCTGAAACCGACGTGGATGCGATCAGGGATTCATCGAACAACAAGCAAGGAGACTTGATCCATGTCTGAAGGTTTGCAGGCCCTGTTGGGCTTTACGCCGATCCTGCTGGCAGGCGTTCTTCTGGTTGGCATGCGCATCGCGGCGAAGATCGCGATGCCGATCGTCTACGTGGTGACGGCGCTGATCGCGCTCTATGCCTGGGGCATGAGCGGCACACGCGTGACGGCGGCAACGCTGGAAGGGCTGATCCTGACGGCGCAGATCCTGTGGATCATCTTTGGCGCGTTGCTGCTGCTCTACACACTCAAGCATTCGGGCGGCATCAGCACCATTCGCGCCGGCTTCATGAATCTGTCGATGGACCGGCGCGTGCAGGTGATCCTGATCGCCTGGTGCTTCGGCACCTTCATCGAGGGGGCGTCCGGCTTCGGCACGCCGGCGGCCGTGGTGGCGCCGCTGATGGTGGCGGTCGGCTTTCCGGCGCTGGCGGCGGTGACCTTCGGGCTCATCATCCAGTCCACCCCGGTGTCCTTCGGGGCCGTGGGCACGCCGCTGCTGGTGGGGGTGCAGGGCGGGCTGGCGCGCGATGCGATCACCACGGCACTGGAATCGACCGGCCACACCTGGGCCGCCTTCTTTCACACCATCGTGACCGAGGTGGCGGTCCTGCACGCGATCTGCGGCACCCTGATTCCGGTCTTCCTCGTGATGTTCATGACGCGCTTCTTCGGCAAGAACCGCTCCTGGCGCGAGGGCCTGGCGATCGTGCCGTTCGCCATCTTCAGCGCCTTCTGCTTCACCATTCCGTACGTGCTGGCGGCGGTCTTCATGGGCGCCGAGGTGCCGTCGATCATCGGCGGCCTGGTGTCGCTGGCCATCGTCGCGAGTGCCGCCAGGGCGGGCTTCCTGGTGCCCAGGGAGCCTTGGGACTTTCCGCGGCAGGAGGACTGGCCGGACGGCTGGGAGGGCGACGTCCACATGGACGTGAGCGAGGACGACCGGCGCATGTCGCTCATCACGGCCTGGATGCCCTACATCCTGCTGGCGGTGTTCCTGGTGCTGACGCGCACCATCGGGCCGCTGAAGGGCTGGCTGGTCGGGATCCAGTGGGCGACCACGAACATCCTCGGCGAAAGCGGGATCAGCGGCAACTTCCAGCCGCTCTACCTGCCCGGTGGCATCCTGGTGGTCGTGTGCCTGCTGACCGTGGTGATGCACCGCATGCGCATGGCCCAGTTCGCGGCCGCGTGCAAGGAGGCCGGTGGCCTGCTGGTGGGCGCCGGCTTCGTGCTGATCTTCACCATCCCGATGGTGCGGATCATGATCCAGTCGGGCGTCAACGCCAACGAACTCGCCAGCATGCCGATCGCGATGGCGCAGTGGGTGGCCGACACGGTGGGCCAGGCCTATCCGCTGTTCGCCCCCATGGTCGGTGCCCTGGGCGCCTTCCTGGCGGGCTCCAACACGGTTTCGAACCTGATGCTGAGCCAGTTCCAGTTCAGCGTGGCCGAGGCGCTCACGGTCAGCGGCGCGGCCATGGTGGCGGCGCAGTCGGTGGGCGCCGCGGCCGGCAACATGATCGCCATCCACAACGTGGTCGCGGCCTCGGCCACGGTCGGCCTGCTCGGGCGCGAGGGCGTGACGCTGCGGCGCACGCTGATCCCGACCATCTACTACACGGCGCTCGCCGGCGCACT
>CAYRHV010000065.1:0-10785 GCA_964424045.1 uncultured Ottowia sp.
GGCTGAACAGCCCCTCCTGCATGCGCGCGCCGCCGGTGGCGGTGAAGCAGATGAACGGCACCTTCTGCTCGATCGCGGCCTGCACGCCGCGCGCGAAGCGCTCGCCCACCACCGAGCCCATGGAGCCGCCCATGAAGTCGAACTCGAAGGCGGCGGCGACGACATTGACCGAGCGCACGGCGCCGCTCATGACCACCAGGGCGTCGGTCTCGCCGGTGTTTTCCAGCGCCTCCTTCAGGCGCTCCGGGTACTTGCGGCTGTCCTTGAACTTGAGCACGTCCACGGGCACCACTTCCTGTCCGATCTCGTGGCGTCCCTCGGGGTCCAGGAAGGCGTTCAGGCGCTGGCGCGCGCCGATGCGGTGGTGGTGGCCACAGTGCGGGCAGACGTTCTGGTTCTGTTCCAGGTCGGTCTTGTAGAGCACGGTCTCGCACTCGGGGCACTTGATCCACAGGCCTTCCGGCATCTGGCGACGCTCGCCGGCGATCGTCGGTTGGATCTTCGGGGGCAGCAGTTTTTCCAGCCAGCTCATGGCGTGACTCCTTGTGAACTCATGCGTCGAGGGCCGCGCGGATCGGGCGCAGGAAGTCGATCGCGGCAGCGACCACCTTCTCGTGCGGCTGGTTCTCGATCTGCTGGATCAGCCGGCTGCCGATCACCACGGCGTCGGCCACGCGGCCGATGGCAGCGGCCGTCTGGGCATCTCGAATGCCGAAGCCGACCCCGACCGGAATCGGCACGTGGCGGCGAATCCGCGGCAGCATGGCCTCGACCTCGGCCATGTCCAGGGCGCCGGAGCCGGTGACGCCGCGCAGCGAGACGTAGTAGACGTAGCCGCTGGCCACGCGCGCCACCTCCTGCATGCGCTGCTCGGTGGAGGTCGGCGCCAGCAGGAAGATCAGGTCCAGGCCGGCGTCCTTGAGCGCAGCGGCAAAGTCGGTGCATTCCTCGGGCGGATAGTCCACCACCAGCACGCCATCCACCCCCGCACCGGCCGCGTCGCGCACAAAGGCGCCGCTGCCGTGCATCAGGTCGTAGCGCTCGATCGGGTTCGCGTAGCCCATCAGCACCACCGGCGTCAGGGCATTGCGTTCGCGGAAGCTGCGCACCATCGCCAGCACCTGGGTCAGGCCGATGCCGAGCGCCAGGGCACGCTCGCCGGCCTTCTGGATCACCGCGCCATCGGCGCTCGGATCGGAAAACGGCACGCCCAGCTCGATGATGTCGGCGCCGGCCTGCACCATGCCGTGCATCAGCGCCGGCGTGATGTCGGCATAGGGGAAGCCGGCCGTGACGTAGGGGATCAGGGCCTTGCGGCCTTCGGCGGCCAGCGTTGCCAGGGTGGTCTGGATGCGGCTCATGCCCGTGCCCCCCGGGCGTTCTGGCCGCGCGCCGGGCGCCGGTCATTGGGTTCGGCGCCTTCCAGCTCGGCCACGGTGGCGATGTCCTTGTCGCCGCGGCCCGAGAGGCAGACCAGGATTGCCTGGTCGGGCCGCAGGGTCGGCGCCAGCTTCATGGCGTAGGCCATGGCGTGGCTCGACTCCAGCGCCGGAATGATGCCCTCGGTGCGGCACAGGTGATGGAAGGCGGCCAGCGCCTCGGCATCGGTCGCGCCGACGTATTCGGCGCGACCGGTGTCCTTCAGCCAGGCGTGCTCGGGGCCGACGCCCGGGTAGTCGAGGCCGGCCGAGATGCTGTGCGTGGGCGTGATCTGGCCGTTCTCGTCCTGCAGGATGTAGGTGCGGTTGCCGTGCAGCACGCCGGGGCTGCCGCGCTGCAGGCTGGCCGCATGGTGGCCGCTGTCCAGGCCCTGGCCGGCGGCCTCGACGCCGATCAGGCGCGTGCCCTCGTGCGGGATGTAGGCATGGAAGATCCCCATGGCGTTGCTGCCGCCGCCGACGCAGGCGATGACCACGTCCGGGTCGGTGGCGGCGCTGCCCTGGGCCAGCAGCAGTTCCGGCATCTGGGTCAGGCATTCGAGCCCGATCACGCTCTGGAAGTCGCGCACCATCATCGGATAGGGATGCGGCCCCGCCACCGTGCCGATGATGTAGAAGGTGTCGCCGACGTGGGCGACCCAGTCGCGCATGGCCTCGTTGAGCGCGTCCTTGAGCGTGCGGCTGCCGCTTTCGACCGGCACCACGGTGGCGCCCAGCAGCTGCATGCGGTAGACGTTGGGGGCCTGGCGCCGCGCGTCCTCGGCGCCCATGTAGACCACGCATTCGAGGCCGTAGCGCGCGCAGATGGTGGCCGTGGCGACGCCGTGCTGGCCGGCGCCGGTCTCGGCGATGATGCGCGTCTTGCCCATGCGCCGGGCCAGCATGGCCTGGCCGATGACGTTGTTGATCTTGTGCGCACCGGTGTGGTTGAGGTCCTCGCGCTTGAGGTAGATCTGCGCGCCCCCCAGTTCGCGGCTGGTGCGCGCGGCATGGTAGATGGGGGAGGGCCGGCCCACGTAGTGCGCCAGTTCGGAGCGGAATTCGGCTTCGAACTCCGGATCCTGGCGGTATTTCTCGTAGGCTTCGCGCAGCTGGCCGATGGCATAGGTCAGCGTCTCGCTGGTGAAGCTGCCGCCGTAGCGGCCGAAGTGCCCGCTGGCATCGGGCTGGTGGTAGGAAGTCATGTCGGGGTCAATCCTGCAATGCTGGCGTCGGCCGCGCGCACGGCGGCGACAAAGCGATGAATCCGGTCGGCGTCCTTGATGCCTCGCAGCAGCGTACCGTCTGCGTCCGAGGCCTCGACGCCGGAGGAAACGTCAACCGCGAGCGAGCGCCCACGGCCGTGCAAGGCGCGCAGGCCATCGCCCACGTTTGCAGGTGTGAGCCCACCAGACAAGACGAGGTGAGCAGGAACGCTTGGTGGCAGCCGTGACCAATCGAAAGTCCTTCCGCCGCCGCCGAACCCTTCGACGTGTGCATCCAGCACCAGGGCCTGGGCGGCGTGAAAATGGTGCGCGAATTCTAGCAAGTCGAAGGGCTCGGACGCCTGTGCCGGGATGCGTGCAGCGCGCCAGTAGGGCCGCCCGCAACGGGCCGCGATGGCGGTGCAGTCGGCTGCGCCTTCATCGCCATGAAACTGCAGCACGGCGCCGGGCAGCTGCCCGCAGTCGCGCTCGATCTCGGCCGCATCCGCGTTGACGTAGAGCAGCACCGGCGTCACCAGGGGCGGCAGGCGGCGCGCCAGCTCGGCCGCGCGCGCGCCAGTCACGTGGCGCGCACTGGGTGGGTAACGCACGAAGCCGATGGCATCCACGCCCGCGGCGACGGCCGCGTCGACGTCCTGCTCGCGCGTCAAACCGCAGATCTTGATGCGTGTGCGCGGGTGCGGGATCGATCCGTTCATGGCAGCCAATCATAGGCCGCGGTGCGCTCGGGCAGGCCCCATTCGGCGCCGTAGACGGGGCCGAGGAAATACAGGCCGTCGGCGGCGAAGGTGGGGGCGGCGGCAGCGCGGTCGCGTGCCTGCAGGACCTCGGCCAGCCAGCCTGGCGGCTGCAGCCCCTGGCCGACGGCGACCAGGCAGCCCATGATGTTGCGGATCATGTGGTGCAGGAAGGCGTTGGCCTCGAAGTCGAAGCGCCAGTAGGCGCCGCGTCGCTGGACGCGGATCGGCGCCAGTGTCTTGATCGGCGTCAGCGACTGGCAGCCACTGGCCCGGAACGAGCTGAAGTCGTGCTCGCCGGCCAGATGCGCGGCTGCTGCCTGCATTGCAGTTCCGTCCAGCGGCCGGAAGCTCCAGCCGACGCGGCCGGCCTCCAGGCTCGGTCGCACGGGCGACTCCAGCAGCAGGTAGGCGTAGCGGCGTGCCCGTGCGCTGCTGCGGGCGTGGAATTCGGGCGGCACCGCCTGGGCCCACTGGATGGCGATGTCGGCCGGCAGGAAGCGATTCGTGCCCCGCACCCAGGAGAAAGGGGCGCGCTCGACCCCGGTGTCGAAGTGCGCCACCTGCATCAGGCCGTGCACGCCGGCGTCGGTGCGGCCGGCACACAGCGTTCGGATCGGGACGGTGGCGAAGCGGAGCAGGGCGTGTTCGAGCCGGTCCTGCACCGTCTGGCCCGAGGGCTGACTCTGCCAGCCCTGGTATGCCGTGCCGCGGTAGCTCAGGCCCAGTGCGATGCGCGCCATGAGGGTCTTGTGAGGTCCGGGACGGGGCGGGCCCAAAAGACTCCGGCGCCGCGGAGGGCGCCGGAAGTCCTTCTTGTCGTGCCGCTGGCCGCCTCAGAGCTCGGTGAGGAAGCGTTCGGCCTTGATCTTGAGGGCACCGGTGGCTTCGGCCACCACTTCCTGCGCCAGGCTGCGCGCACCCTCGACGTCGCCGATGGTGCGGAACTCCTGGGCCAGCGAGAGCTTGGTGGACAGGGGATCGTCGTCGACGTCGTCCAGCTGCTCGGTGTCGATGTCCGAACCCGAACGCGAATCCGGATCGACCGAAAGCGCGCTCATGTCGAATTCGATCATGCCCGAATCACTGACCGGTGGCGCGCTCGGCGCGGGTGTCGCATCGGCTGCTGGCTGGGACGGCGGTGAAAAGTCCATCCCGAGGTCCAGGTCCACCAGATCGTCGTCGGCTGCTGCGGCAGCCGGCTCGGTCGACGGCGTTGCCGCCGGCGCCTCGCTGCTGTCCGTCTCGGCCTTGGCGGCACCCGCTGCGGCCGCCCCTGCCAGGGCGACCGTGGCCACGTCCTGCAGCAATGAATGGCGCGTGTCGCCCGTCTCCAGGTTCAGGTCGAGCGAGGTGCTGTCCGGTTCCTTGCTCAGGAGGACGGCGGCGGTCTGTGGCTCGGTATCGGCCCCGAACTGACGGTGCTCGGGCTTCGCGTCGGGCTTGGGACGCGGCTTGCCCCCCGGTTGGTACATCGGGTTTTCCGGCTCCAGCTCGGCACCCAGGCTGGTGATGGCCTGCCAGTCGGGCCCTTCGCCATCCGTGATGCCATGGGCTTCGGTGGCGATTGCCTCCAGGGCGCGCGTGTCGCGGCGCTTGGCATAGATTTCGGCCAGCTTGCGGTGCAGCGAAATGCGCTGCGGGTGGATCAGCAGGGATTCCTTGAGGATTTCCTCGGCCTGCATGTCGCGCCCGTAGGCCAGGTAGACATCGGCTTCGGCCACCGGGTCGACGTCGCCAGCCGCGTCCAGCTGGCTTGGCGAGTACGACATCGAGGACGCACCGGTGCGGCTCGGGGACTCCTGCGTGTTGACGCGCTGGCCGCCGCTGGCGCCGAAGAACGAGTCCGGCTGCATGCGGCTTTCGATGAATTCGCTGTCGAGCGCGGCGTCTTCCTCTTTCTTGCGCTGGCGCGAACGGTAGATGCCCAGGCCCGCCAGCAGCGCGATCAGCGCCGCGCCGCCGATCGGCAGCAGCGGGTTCTCCATCAGGCTGTCGAGGAAGGAGGGCTGGGGCGCAGGCGCTGGCGCGGGTGCCGGGGCGGCCTGGGCCGGCGCCGGCGCGGGTTCGCTTTCGACAGCGGCTTCGGCCGGGGCCTCGGGCTCCGCTGGCGCGCTGCCGCCAGCCTCGGTGGCAGCTTCTGCGGCGGCCGTTGCTGCCGCGTCTGCGTCGCTTGCCGCGGTGTCGTCCGTTGCCGCCGCATCCGTCGCAGCGGCGGCAGCTTCCGTGCCTTCGCTGGCTTCGGTTGTCGACGTGGCTTCGCCGCCTGGCGTGCCGTCGCCCGCCGGCGCTGCTTCAGGCGTTGCCGCGGCTGAAGCGTCGCTGCCGGCCGCGGTGTCGGTACTGACCGCGGTGTCGCTGCCGGTCGCCGCTTCGGCGGTGGAGTCGGTTGCTGGCGCGGCGGCCGAGGCGGCGGCGCTTTCGCTGCCAGCGACGGGCACCTCGATGCCCGGGGTCGTGCCTTCGCCAGCCGGGGTGCCGGATGCCGATTGCAGGCGCGCCAGCTCGCTCAGGTTCTTGTTCAGCTCGGCCACGCGCTCGGCCTGCTCCTGGGCCTGACGCGACAGGGCGGCTGCGGACTCCGTGCCCTCTGCGCTGCCGGCCTGGGAGACCGTGAGGCGGTCGGCGGGCTCGGGCGCGGCCTGGGCGTCACGCACCTCGGCCTGCACGCTGCCGCTGGCGCTGCGACTGGCGGTCGCGCTGGCGTCGGCCGCGGGTGCTGCACTGGCCAGCCCGCGTCGGTAGGCCTGGAAGTCCTGGCTCTGGGCCCGCACCATGCGGCGCGCCTCGGTGCGCGAGACGGCCTGCGCCTGTGCCGCCGTCGGGATCTGGATCACGGCACCGGCCTTGACCAGGTTCACGTTGCCGCGGATGAAGGCCTTGGGGTTGGCCTGCAGCAGTGCAACCAGCATCTGGTCGAGTGAGGCGCCTTCGACGGCGTGGGCACGCACGATGCCGGAGGCGGTGTCGCCGCGCTGGACCACCACCTGCTCGCCGCCGGACGAGGACGCTGCTGCCGGTGCCGGCGTCGGTGCCGTGGCAGCGCGGCTGCGCGCGGCGGGCCGCTCGGGTGCCGGCGTTACCTGTCGGGCCACCGCAGGCGGGCTGGCCTGGGGCGCGGTCCGGGCGGGTGGGGTGGTGACCACGGCGGCTGCAGGAGCGTGCTCCGGCGGGTCGATCAGCATGGTGTAGTCACGCACGATCTTTCCGGCAGCCCAGCTGGCTTCGATGACGACGCCGAGGAAGGGCTCGTTGATCGGACGGTTGCCGGACACCCGCAGGTAGGCCTGACCGTTGGCCCGGCGGTGCAGCGTGACGCGGGCCCCGGCCAGGGCGGCGTTGTAGCTGACCCCGGCGGCCTGGAAGGCCTGGGGCGTGCCCACGCTCGCCTGGAAGCTGGACGCTTCCTCCGAGGAGATCTGTGGAATCTCGATCTCCGCGCGCAGGGGTTCGCCCAGTGTCGAGTTCACCGTGATGGCACCCAGGGCCAGCGCCTGCGCGCTCAGGTGAGTGCCCATCAAGGCCAACGCCGCGGCCGTGGCCAGCATCGCGTGCTTCAGCTTGGGCCGGCGCGTCGTTCCCAGGAAGGATCCGTCTCGGATCAGGGTTGTCTTGTCGTGCATAGGTGGTCGGGGCAGGGCGTGTTCCCTGCCGATGCAAAAGTCCGAATCGAAGTTAGCATCAACAGGTTGGACTGACAAGCTGAGACACCGTATACGTAAGCTAACAAGTCCACAGTTTGTGGATCCTTGTCGACGATGTTGTCCGCAGACAACGAACCAGGGGAGCAAAACGGGGGGATTCTCGCATCCCCGCCGAAAACGGCAATCGACGGTACCCGTGCGCGATCGAACACCCGATCGGTACGGGCGGTGTTTGGAGTGCCTGCGGGTTTCCGGCAGGCAGCCCGGGTTTCACTTCTCGAGCAGGATGCGCAGCATGCGCCGCAGCGGCTCGGCCGCGCCCCACAGCAGCTGGTCGCCGACCGTGAACGCGCCCAGGTATTCCGGGCCCATGGCCAGCTTGCGGATGCGCCCGACCGGGATCGTCATGGTGCCGGTGACGGCCACCGGCGTCAGCTCGTGCATGCTGGCCTCGCGCGTGTTGGGCACCACCCGGACCCAGTCGTTGTCGGCCGCGATCAGGGCCTCGACGTCGGCCACCGGCACGTCCTTTTTCAGCTTGAAGGTGAGCGCCTGGCTGTGGCAGCGCATCGCGCCGACGCGCACGCAGTAGCCATCGATGGGTACCTCGGGCTGGGCAGAGCTGCCGCCAAAACCCATGATCTTGTTGGTTTCGGCCATGCCCTTCCATTCCTCGCGCGACATGCCGTTGCCCAGGTCGCTGTCGATCCACGGAATCAGGCTGCCGCCCAGGGGCACGCCGAAGTTGGCGGTTTCGTCTTCGCTCAGCTGGCGCTGGCGGCCGATCACCTTGCGGTCGATTTCCAGGATCGCGCTCCTGGGATCGTCCAGCATGTTTTGCACTTCGGCGTTCAGCGTGCCGTACTGGCGCAGCAGCTCGCGCATGTGCTGGGCCCCGCCGCCCGAGGCGGCCTGATAGGTCTGGGTGCTCATCCACTCCACCAGCCCGGCCTTGTAGAGCGCGCCCACGCCCATCAGCATGCAGCTGACGGTGCAGTTGCCGCCGATCCAGTTGTTGCCGCCCTTCGCCAGGGCATCCTGGATCACCGGCATGTTGACCGGATCGAGGATGATGACCGCGTCATCCTGCATGCGCAGGGCCGAGGCGGCGTCGATCCAGTGGCCGGTCCAGCCGGCAGCACGCAGCCGGGGAAACACCTCCTTGGTGTAGTCGCCGCCCTGGCAGGTGAGGATGATGTCGCACTGCTTCAGGGCATCGACGTCGTAGGCGTCCTTCAGGGTGTGCTCGTTCTTCGCCATCCCGGGCGCCGCGCCGCCGGCGTTCGAGGTCGAGAAGAACATCGGCTCGATCAGGTCGAAGTCGTTTTCCTCGCGCATCCGGTCCATCAGCACCGACCCGACCATGCCGCGCCAGCCGACCAAACCTACCAACTTGCTCATCTTTCAGCCCTTCCACGTTTCATGCGAACTGCCCAGGCCGCGCTGATCGACTGGCTCGTCTGGCCAGGAAGGGCGCACGACGAGCCAGGCTGGGAATCAGCCGGTCGTCTTTTTGGTGATGGCTGCGCGCGCGACCGTACCCGCCTCCGAGGCGGCAGCGGTGTTCAGGACGAACGGGCAGGCGGCAGACATCCATTCATTGTAGCGGAGCGCTCTCACGAGCGCGCCAGAGACGCCGTTTGCGCGCCGGACCCGCCCTCGTTACCATTTCGCCTGGAACTTCCACCGCATTCACCCATGGCCGCGTCCGCGCTGATCGAGAAGGGTCGCATCGAAGCCCTGTCGGACGGGGTTTATGCGGTGGCGCTGACCCTGCTGGTGCTGGACCTGAAGCTGCCGCCGCTGGCCGGCGGCCTGAATCAGGCACTGGCGGCGGTGCTCATCGACAAGGGCCTGGTCTGGCTGCTCAGCTTCTGGGTCGGTGCACTGTTCTGGCTGGCCCAGAACCGCGGCCTGCGCCATTACGCGCAGCTCGACCGGCCGGCCCTGCTGCTCGAACTGGCGCAACTGGCCCTGATCTCGCTGCTGCCGTTTTCCACCGCGCTGATTGCCGAGCATGGCGTGCAGGTGGCGGCGGCGCTGGTCTACAGCCTGCACCTGGCCCTGCTCGCGATCCTGGCGCTGTTGCGGGTGGTGCGCCTGCAGCGCGTGCCGGCGCTGCGTCTGGCGCTGTCGGACGAGGATGCGCTCGGCGCGCAGATCAGGCGCGCCCGAGTCGTCGTGGCCTGCACCCTGGCCGCGGTGGCGCTGGCCTTCGTGGTACCGGGCTGGAACATGCTGGCCCTGCTCGGCATGTTGTTGTGGCGACCGCTGGCGCGGGCGGGCACGCCGCACCGGTGAGGCGTCGCGCGGTGCCGGCGTCAGCCGCGCAGCGCCTGCACCACGGCGTCGCCCATGGCGCGCGTGCCGACGCGCGTCGTGCCTTCGCTGTGGATGTCGGGCGTGCGCAGCCCCTGTGCCAGCACGGTCTTGACGGCGGCCTCGGTGCGGTCGGCTGCCTCGCCCTGGTCGAGCGAGTAGCGCAGCATCATCGCTGCCGACAGGATGGTGGCGAGCGGATTGGCCAGGTCCTTGCCGGCGATGTCGGGCGCGCTGCCGTGGCTGGGCTCGTAGAGGCCCTGCTTCCTGTCGTTCAGGCTGGCCGAGGGCAGCATGCCGATCGAGCCCGTCAGCATCGCGGCCTCGTCGCTCAGGATGTCGCCGAACATGTTGCCGGTGACGATGACGTCGAAGGCCTTGGGTGCGCGCACCAGCTGCATGGCGGCGTTGTCGACGTACATGTGCTCCAGTGTCACGTCCGGGTAGTCCTGGTGCACCTCCAGCACCACGTCCTTCCAGAACTGGAAGGTCTCGAGCACGTTGGCCTTGTCGACGCTGGTGACCTTGCGACCACGCTGGCGCGCGGCGTCGAAGGCCACGCGAGCGATGCGCTCGATCTCGGGCCGCGAGTAGCGCATGGTGTCGAAGGCTTCCTCGGTGCCGGGAAAGTGCCCGTCCACCGCGGTCCGGCGGCCGCGCGGCTGGCCGAAGTAGATGTCACCCGTCAGCTCGCGGATGATCAGGATGTCCAGCCCCGCCACCAGCTCGGGCTTCAGGCTGGAAGCGTGCGTGAGCTGCTCATAGCAGATCGCCGGGCGGAAGTTGGCGAACAGCCCCAGATGCTTGCGCAGGCCGAGGATCGCCTGCTCCGGGCGCAGCGCGCGCTCCAGCGTGTCGTACTGCCAGTCGCCGACGGCGCCGAACAGGATCGCGTCGGCCGCCTGGGCCAGCGCCAGCGTCGCCTCCGGCAGCGGATGGCCGCTGGTCGCGTAGGCCGCGCCGCCTACGGGCGCCGTTTCCATCTCGAACTGCAGGTCCAGGGCGTTCAGGACCTTGACCGCTTCGGCGGTGATTTCGGGGCCGATGCCGTCGCCGGGGAGGATTGCGATTTTCATGGTTGGTTGACTACTGAAATGATAGTTGGTTGCGTTGGATGGATAAGCGCTGGAGCCTGATCTGGCTTGAAAGCTTGCTCAAAATCTAACTGGATGCGGCTGACTGCGATCGCGTTCTGTGGGTCGATCGGTCTTCTGGAAAGAGGTAGAAGGCGCGCGGGAAATTGTCATCTGACCCCAAGGTTCCAAGTGAACAGCAAGTTTTGCCGCAACTCCGAAGCGGGCGTGCCGAATCGCCAATCCGGCATTCGCAAGGGCGCATGAGTGGTTTTCTTGGTTCAGTGTGCAAAAAATGGTTGGTTGCGTAGGCTAACGTTTGAATTTGGCGGGCGAAAAAAGCGTAGCCTTTTTGGTGGTCCACCGGA
>CAYRHV010000066.1:0-10565 GCA_964424045.1 uncultured Ottowia sp.
TTGGGACGATTCGGCGCCGGGAAAGGCCTCGTCATTAGCATTCGCTATAAGAGCCGGATTCAGGTTGAAGAGTGCCCTGCTGACGGGCATGCGAAGCTGTCCGCACGAGCCTTCCTTGAGACCTGGGTTTGCGCCAGCGGCGCGACGGACCGCAGTTCGAGCGCACCAGAGGGATGTGCTGGGGCATTGGGGCGACCTGGCACGGCCGTCGGCGCCGGGTCGGACACCCGCGATCGAACTGAGCGCACGCCGCGGCTCATCGTGACCGCCGACGGGTTCGATGGCGCCATCCCGGTCGAGGAGGATCGGCGCGGCGGCGCACACCGGATGGCCGACCTGGCAGGCGACGCTGCCCCGCGGCCATGACCGGACCGGTCTGTCTGCACCGCCCCGGTGCGTTCCCGGTGCGTGGACGCCCGCATGGGTGCAGACCTGGCTTTGTGGATACCTCCGCAAATCAACGGAATATCCAGACGGCCGGTGCTTCCATGGCGACTCCAGGTTGCGCCGTGTCGGTCGACGTGCCGCTTGACCCGGCGCTGAAACCACCAACGCGACAACCGGCCTGAGTCCGGTGGACGCCGGCCGTGCGGGCGGCGTGCTGACCTGGCATGAAATCTGCGAGTGAGTCGGTAGCGCCTTTTCATTTTCGAGGCGCGGACACGTCGACCCTCGGCGTGTCCCGGCACCTGGCCCTGAACCCGGTTGGTCGGCGGCGCTCACCCGCCGGGCGAGAGCAACGATCGAAGGAGAAGCACCATGAAACTCGTGACCGCCATCATCAAGCCGTTCCGGCTGGAAGAAGTGCGCGAGGCCCTGGCCGCCGTTGGCGTGACCGGCATGACGGTGACCGAGGTGAAGGGGTTCGGCCGCCAGAAGGGCCACACGGAGCAATACCGCGGCGCCGAATACGTGGCCGACTTCCTGCCCAAGATCAAGGTCGAAACGGCGGTGCCCGCCAGCGCGGTCGAGCGCGTGGTCGAGGCCCTGATCCAGGCGGCGCGTACCGGCGCGATCGGCGACGGCAAGATCTTCGTCACCGACCTGGGGCAGGTCGTGCGCGTCCGCACCGGCGAGACCGGCGCCCAGGCCCTGTGATGGTGCGCGCCGGAGCCTGGATCATGCGCCGCCTCCGACTCGCCCTGGTGCTGCTGGCGCTGCCCGCCGTGCCGGCGTTTGCCGCCGCTGCACCGCCGCGCGCGATCGATTCCGGCGACACCGCCTGGATGCTGACTTCCACTCTGCTGGTGATCCTGATGACCCTGCCCGGGCTGGCGCTGTTCTACGGCGGCCTGGCGCGCAGCCGCAACATGCTGAGCGTGCTGATGCAGGTGTTGGTCATCTTCTCGCTGGTCAGCATCCTGTGGGTGCTGTATGGCTACAGCCTGGCCTTCAGCGGCGACGGGCGCTTCCTTGGCGACGCCGGCAAGCTGCTGCTGCGCGGCGTCACGCCGGACAGCATCGGTGCGCTGCCGACCGTGCCGGAATACGTGTTCGTGGCATTCCAGGGCACGTTCGCGGCGATCACGGTGGCGCTGGTGGTGGGCGCGTGGGCCGAACGCGCGCGCTTTTCCGCCGTGCTGCTGTTTGCGCTGCTGTGGTTCAGCTTCAGCTACGTGCCGATGGCGCACCTCGTGTGGGGCGGCGGCCTGCTGGCGCAGGACGGTGCGCTGGATTTCGCGGGCGGCACCGTGGTGCACATCAACGCCGGCATCGCCGGCCTGGTGGCGGCATACCGGGTCGGGCCGCGCACCGGCTTTGGCCGCGAGAGCATGGCGCCGCACAGCCTGGCCCTGACCCTGGTGGGCGCCGCGCTGCTGTGGGTCGGCTGGTTCGGCTTCAACGCCGGCTCGGCCGGCGCCGCCGACGGGCTGGCCGGCCTGGCCTTCATCAACACCGTGCTGGCGCCCGCCGCCGCCGCGCTGAGCTGGAGCGCCGCCGAGGCGCTGCACAAGGGCCGGGCCTCGATGCTGGGCGCCGCCTCGGGCGCCGTCGCCGGCCTGGTGGCGGTGACGCCGGCGGCCGGCTTCGTCGGGCCGATGGGGGCGATCGCGATCGGGCTGGCAGCCGGCCCGGCGTGCCTGTGGGGCGTGGGCGGCCTGAAGCGCCTGCTGCGGGTCGACGATGCGTTCGACGTCTTCGGCGTGCACGGCGTGGGAGGCATCGTCGGCGCCCTGCTGACCGGCGTGTTCGCCGCGCCCGCCCTGGGCGGCACGCAGGGTGCGGACTTCGCCGTCGGCCACCAGGTCTGGGTGCAGGCGCGCAGCGTGCTGTTCACCGTCGCCTGGTCCGGCGCGGTGGCGCTGCTGGCCTGCTGGATCGCTGACCGGTTGCTGGGCCTGCGCGTCAGCGTGGAGGACGAGCGCGCCGGTCTGGATCTGACCAGCCATGGCGAGCGGGCGTATGGTCAGTGATATGTGGTGGCTCGAACTGAGGTCATCGCGAGGCCTGCGGTCATCGCGATGGTGGTTATTGAACGTGGCAATCCAGTTCGACGGCCTGAAGGCGCGACGACGGCTGGCAAGGAGGAAGCGGCAGGGGTGTGCCACCCGCGGCGCTGGATCGCAGCGCTTCGCTCGCGATGACGGCGTGGGGGCGGATGCGGCGGTGCGGGTCGTTGCCGGTGCACCGCCCAAACCCGTCATTGCGAAGTGCCAAAGGCACTGTGGCAATCCAGTACGGCGGCTGCATGGGGAGGCGGCGATGCCACGGGACGCGGCGGTGAGGCGGCCCCCGCAGCGCTGGATCGCCACGGCCTGTGGCCTCGCGATGACGGCGGTTGGAGGCGATGTTTTCTGTTCCGTCGAGAGGCGCCGGCAGCGCGCACCGGCTCAGGCGTAGGTGCCGGCGTGCAGCGCCAGCCGCAGCTCCTCGTAGCCACCGACGTGCTCGATGGCCCCGCCGCGGTCGATGAAGATCTGCGGCACGGCGCGCACGGGGTGGCCCACCTGCAACTGCAGGTCCTCGATACTGATGTCGGCGCCGACGTGGCGGTATTCGAATGCCAGCGACTGCATCTGGCACAACAGCCTGGCCTTGTCGCAGTTGCTGCAGGGGTCCTTGCCGTAGATGATGACTTTCATGGGGGATCTTCCTCGGGGGGTGAATCGGGGGGTGTTCAGAAATCGACGTCGAACACCACGTCCTCGTCGGTGCGGCGCATCACGCCGACCTTGTAGGCGGCGATGTCCTGCTCCTGCGGCGAGGCCTGGGTCCTGGAGATGTTGAGCCACTTCTCCATGAACTTCAGCGGGTTGTGCGCGGGCAGCGGGTAGCGCTCGGTGGCGAGGCCGAAGAGCTGGTAGACGTCTTTCGCGCAGTACAGCGTCCAGGCCGACAGGCGCTCGGCGTTCATGCCCACCAGCTCGCGGCCCTCGGAGAACAGGTAGTCGATCCAGCGCAGCTCGCTGTTCACCACCTCCTCGATCAGGGCCTCGATCTGGCCGCGGCACTGGGCGAAGGCGGCCTGGCCGCGCTCGGTGGCCAGTTCGTTCTTCAGCACGGCGCGATCCAGCTCGACGTGGATTTCCAGCTCGTCCTGCGCGATCTTCTGGATCGCCTTGCCGATCGGCTGGAACAGGCCGGTGTCGCAGATCGCGAAGGTGACGGCGAAGCTGGCCATGAACTGGATGCGCTCCATGCACAGCAGCGCGACGATGGTCATGAACACCGTGTTGTAGGTGGACTGATCGTTGGGCAACTGCCCGATCGCGTACCGGTGCGAGGCCTCGTAGCCCTCGGCGAAGACGCTCGCCACCTCCTGCAGTCGCTCGTGCGCCTCCTGCACGCGCAGGATCTCGTCGAGAATGACGCCTGGGTCGTCGAACGAGTTGCGCACGATCTCCGAATACGTCGCGGCGTGCACCACCTCGTTGTCCGAGATGCGCTGCCAGGCGGCCCACAGCTCGCTGGAGGTGATGAAGGGCGCCAGCACCGGCGCGATGGCGCGCGAGGCGACGCTGTCGGCCTCCCACTGCCAGGCCAGCGTCTTGATCATCATGTCGTAGGTGGCGCGCGAGCAACTCCGGAAGTCGGCGTTGCAGCTGGAGTAGTCGAACTCGTTCTCGTCCCAGTCGAGCGACTTCTGCGCCTTGTACAGCTTCCAGATCTCGGGGTAGTGGCGGTTCACGGTGTCGAACAGCCCGGGGCGCTGGCCCAGCAGCAGCAGCGGCTTTTCATAGTCGGTCTTGTCGTGGTTGAAGACGGTCTCGAGCATGGTGTGTCCTCGCGAAAAATTACAGGGTGCAGGCCTCGCAGTCGCTGTCCTGCGTATCGACGGCCGCGGCTGCGGGCGCCGGTTCGGCGGCCGTCGCCACGTCGGCCACGGCGCGCATGCCGTTGGAGGTCTTCTGGTTCATGTAGTACTTGGACTTCAGGCCCAGCTTGACGCGGTAGAGGTAGTCCTCGATCAGCTCGGACGAGGAGATCGAGGCGTCGCCGATCACGCGGCGGTAGAAGTCGGCCGAGATGCCCTGGTCGGTCCACTTCTGCACGATGGCGTACATCTCGGTCATGTCGCGCGTCGGCACGTCCCAGGCCGACTGGTAGCGGTCGGCCAGCGTGTCGCCCTCGGGCGCGGCCCAATAGTTGACGCGCTGGTTGTCGGTCTTGATCAGCGTCAGTTCGCGCACCGGGTACAGGCCGTTGGTCGTGCCGGAGGCGTTGGCGCTGGTCTCGGTCGGCATGTGCGCCACCAGCACCGAGTTGCGGATGCCGCCGTTGGCGACGATCTCGCGGCGCAGCGCCTCCCAGTCGTAGCGCAGCGAGAACGGCGCGATCTTCTCGACGTGCGGGTTGCTGGTGTCGGTGGGCAGCCAGCCCTCGGGCCAGCGCGTCTTGTGCATCCAGGGGGCGTTGCCGAGCTCCTGGCCCAGCTTCAGGCTGGCGCGCAGCAGGTGGTAGTAGTGGCGTTCGGCCACTTCATGGATGAACTGCTTGCCCTCGGTCGTGGTGTAGCGCTGGCCGTTCCTGGCCATGTGGTGCGCCAGGCCGAGGATGCCGACGCCCGCGTTCAGGCGCTGGCGGCTGGTCACTCCCACCTGGGGCAGCTCGTAGTGCGCCAGGTGGATGCACTTGTCGATCATCAGCAGTGCGTAGTAGGCCACCTCGGCGTACTGCGCCTCGGACTCGACGTTGGAGACGACGATGCCGGCCAGGTTGCAGGTCGCCACCTCGGGCGCGCTCTGGCGCACGACGGCCTCGATCGGCAGGCCGTCGACCTCGTCGCCCGCCTGCAGGTCCTCGGGCCACTGCGGCCCGCGCTGGGTCGCCACCGGGTCCTTGCCCGGCAGTTCGCGGCGCGTGCCGTCGATGAATTGCACCTCGACGCAGGAGATGTCGTCCTCGGCATAGAGCTCGCTGATGTGGTTGTAGGCGGCCGTGGGCAGGGCGATCTCGGCGCACAGGTTGGACGAGTAGATGGTGTCCTTGAACGGCGTGTGCCGGTTCATTTCCGAGATGTTGTGCTCGTAGACGCGCCCGGTCTCGTTCCACTCGTTGCTGGCGGTGATCAGCAGCTCGCGCGCGCTGACCCAGGTTTTCTCGAAACGCTCGTCGGCCTCGTAGCGGGCGTAGAGGGCCTCGAACTGCGCCTCGTTGCCGCGGTACAGCGCCGCGTGCAGGTCGGGCGCGGTGAAGCAGTTGAAGAGGAAGACGTTCTCGTTGCGCGCCACCTTGCGCGCGAAGAAGCGGTTGCCGCCCCAGGAATAGTCCATGCCGCGGATCTTCCGGTCCTCGGTGGACATGGGGTTCTTCAGCCGCAGCAGCGTGTCGACCTCGGGGTCGAAGATCGGGAAATAGGTGGTGCAGGCGCCGCCGCGGCCGTTCTGCAGGTTGGACTTCACCTCGGCCACCAGCGCGCGGTAGTAGGGCAGCTTGCCCTGGTGCCGGATCACGCCGCCACGCACCGGGTCGTTCAGCGAGCGCGTCGCCATGTGCGCGCCGATGCCCGCGCTCATGTAGGTCATGGTGTTGGCGATGTGGTTGCCCACCGCGATCGAGCGCGCGTTGTCGGCCACCGTGTAGAGGCAGCAGCTGGCGTAGCCGCGCAGCGGCGTGCCCAGGTTGACGTGGTTCGGCGTCGGCGCGTTGATGCGGTTTTTGGACAGGTGCTCGTAGAAGCGCTGCACGTCGCGCATGCGCCGCTCACGCGGCTGGTCCACGGCCAGCGCCATGGCCATGCGCATGTAGATGAACTGCGGCGACTCGTGGTAGACGCCCTGCACCCGGTCGGCGATCGCGTACTTGGTCAGGTGGGTGTGCAGCTGGTAGTGCGCGTATTCGAAGTCGCGCTCGTGGTCGATCCACTCCTGGATCACCGCATACTCGGACTCGGAGTAGTCCAGCACCTCCATGAAGCCCAGCTGCTGCAGCTTGCGGTGCAGCTCCAGCACGGTGGGACGGTGGTTGCGGTACAGGTCCTTGCGGATCAGCGTGGCGTAGAGGCGCCCGGCCATGCGGTTGTACGACCAGGTGTCGAAGTTCAGGCAGGTGCGGATGAGCTGCTGCTGCAGCTCGCGCGAGCTGGCGGTGGTGGACAGGGTGGAGACGGCTTCGAGCACCGCCGACGGCCAGTCCACCGCATCGCCCAGGGTCTGGGCGGCCCATTGGCCCCACTGATTGAGCTTGTAGGGGGTGAACGGCTCGCGCCGTCCGTCGCGCTTGATGATGGTCTCCAGCATGGTGTGTCTGATGGCTTGCAAAAGCACAGGCGCAGGCGCGCCCGGACACGGCAGCACTGCTGCGTGTCGCCTGTGCGGTCAACGAAAGAGCGGCTGCGCGTCCCGGATGGGCGCGAGCGCGCGACTCAGGAGCGGTTCAAGGGAAACGATGGCGGGCGCGGCGGCGCACGGCGCGGCCCCGGCCGGCCAGGACCGAAGCAACAAGGCGCGCTGCCTGCATGAGGGAACTCCCCGAAGGGAAACCGCCAGCGTGGGCGGCTTCTTGACCACACCACCTGCTCCCGCGCGCAGGGCCAAGGGGTGTCGTCAAACGGGGGAAGGCATCGCGCCGGGGTGCTGCCCGGCTGCGACGCACCTCCCCGCGGAAGCGGCCACCCGCACCGGGCGTGGCCCGGTGTGCCGGCAGGTCTTCGGACTCGTGGACGCGGGCCGTGGCCCTCCTACTGGGCTTCGCTTCCCGGATGCTGGGATCCAGTGCTGGTGAAGCCGTTCGTTTCCAGTTACCGCTGCGGGGCAGTTCCGGATTCGCACCGGATTCCCTTTTCAGTCCAGCGGCCCTTGCGGGCCGGCTGGAGCACCGACGTGGCAATCATAACGGGAACGCGCGGCGCGTCCCGATATGACTCAGGCCGGCTGGCTGCGCTGCGTGGCGCCCAGGCCGCTCAGCGCCCCCAGCACGAAGGTCGCCGCCAGCGTCGGCAGCGCGCTGCCGAACTGCGGCGCCCACTGCGCCAGCACGTGGTAGAGCACGATGCCCAGCACCCAGATCGCGGCCGGGGCCGCGTGCACCAGGCGCGGCGCCTCCGCCAGGCGCGCCGGCTGGGTGCCCAGGCGCCCCAGGATGGTGCCGAACAGCGGCACGAAGACCGAGCTGAGCGTGAGCAGGAAGGGCTCCAGCGTGTGCATCGGCAGCACCATGGCCAGGGCGATCGAGACCACCGCCAGCAGCGTGCCCCAGGCGCGCAGGCCCATGCCCGCATACAGGCTGTTGGCCGAAACCGAGCCCGAATACAGGTCGCCGTAGGTGTTGTCGAGCTCGTCGATCAGGATCAGACCGAGCGCGATCAGCCCGCCCTGGGCCAGCAGCAGGGCGCTCACCATGTCGGTGTCGGCGCCGACCACGGTGATGACCAGCACGCCCAGGCCGTAGCACCAGATGTTGGCCACGGTGTAGCCCAGCCAGGTGCCGCCCAGGGCGCTCTTGCCGCTCCGGCCGTGGCGCGCGTAGTCGGCCACCAGGGGCAGCCAGGACACCGGCATGGCGATCACCAGATCCAGTGCCTGGAAGGTGTTCATGCTGCCGTCGCCGGCGCGCTGCCACAGCGCATCCAGGCCGCTGGCTTCGAGCCTCAGGCCGAACTGCACGCTGAGCCAGATCAGCGACAGCACCACCAGCGGCAGGGCGTAGCGGCTGACGATGCGGCGCACCAGGGTCAGCATGGAGCCGCGCAGCAGCAGCAGCACGATCACGCCCCACAGCAGGGTGGGCGCGATCAGGCCCATGTCGAGGCCGAGCGCCTGCTGGCCGATGGCGCGCGTGCCGTCGCGCATCACCACCAGCTCGAAGGTGGCCCAGCCCAGCAGCTGCACCACGTTGAGCAGGATCGGCAGGCGTGCGAAGCCGCGGCCGTAGGCGGTCTGGATCAGCTCGGCGCTGGAGCGCCCGCTGGTGCAGCCCAGCCAGGCCACCCAGGCCAGCAGGCCGGCGCCGAGGATGGAGCCGAACACCACCGCCAGCAGCGCCCCCTGCGTGCCCATGGCCGGCACCAGGTAGGCGCCCACCTGCATCACCAGCAGGCCGACGCCGAGGCTGAACCACAGGGCGGTGTGCTCGCGCCAGCCGAACACGCGCTCGATGCCCGCGATGGAAGAGGAGGAGGAAGAGGAAGAGGAATTCATGATGCGCCTGCCGTTGACGGTGCACAGGGAGCAGGCGCAATGCGGCAGCTCGGCCGCTGCGAGCTGCTTTCCTGCGCGAGGATGATCTCAATCAGGTTCGAAGGGACTTTCTCAGCCGCCCGGTTCCAGCGTGAAACCCGGCGACACCCCCAGCGATGCTCCAGCGGCCATGCTACACGATCGCCGCCATGTGCGCATCCGGGGCATTGCACCGGACCTGGCCGGCAGGCAGCCGCCGGCGTCGCTATCATGAAGCGATCGAGGTCTGGAGCCCTGTCATGAAGCTCGCCGAACCGCAGTTGTCCACCCAGCTCGCCGCCCTGCCCGAATGGCGCTTCGACGCCCAGCGCGGCGGCGTCATCGAGCGCGAGTTTCGCTTTCGCGACTTTGCCCAGGCCTTCGGCTTCATGGCCCAGGTGGCGCTGCTGGCCGAGCGCCGCAACCACCACCCGGAGTGGTTCAACGTCTACAACCGGGTGCGCGTGGTGCTGACCACGCACGACGACGGCGGGCTGACGATGAAGGACGTCGAACTGGCGCGCGCAATGAACCAGGTGGCGGCCGCGCTGGCCGCCCAGGCGGCCAGCGACGCGGGGTAGACCGATGTCCGAGTCCACCCCACCACCGGCGCTGCACGGCCTGGCCGATCGCAACTACCGGCCCGATTCGCCCGACTGGACCGTGGACCAGGGCTGGGACCACTACAGCGCCGAGGACCACGCGGTCTGGAAGACCCTGTTCGAGCGCCAGACGCGGCTGCTGCCGGGCCGCGCCTGTGCGGCCTTCGTGCAGGGCATGCGCGAGTTGCCGATGCGGCCCGACCGCATCCCGCGCTTCGACGAGCTGTCCGAGGCGCTGATGAAGCGCACCGGCTGGCAGGTGGTGGCGGTGCCGGGGCTGGTGCCCGACGAGGTGTTCTTCGACCACCTGGCGCACCGGCGCTTTCCGGCCGGGCGCTTCATCCGCCGCGCCGACGAACTGGACTACCTGCAGGAGCCGGATGTCTTCCACGACGTGTTCGGCCACGTGCCGATGCTGCTGCACCCGGTGTTGGCCGAGTTCATCCAGGCCTACGGCCAGGGCGGGCTGCGCGCCCGGCAGCTGGGCGTGCTGGAGCATCTGGCGCGCGTCTACTGGTACACGGTGGAGTTCGGCCTGGTGCGCGAGCAGGGCGCGGTGCGCATCTACGGCGCCGGCATCGCCTCGTCCAGCACCGAGTCGGTGTTCGCGGTGGAGGACGACTCGCCCAATCGCATCGGTTTCGAGCTCGAGCGCGTGATGCGCACGCGCTACCGCATCGACGACTTCCAGGAAAGCTACTTCGTGCTGGACAGCCTGGAGCAGCTGCTGGCGCTGGCGCAGATCGACTTCGCGCCGATCTACCAGCGCGTCGCCGCCGGCCCGACACACGAGCCGGGCGAGGTGCTGGCCAGCGACGTCGTGATCCAGCGCGGCACCGGCCGCTACCACGCCGCCCGGCGGCAGAAGGAAGAACCATGAACGGCACGCGACCGACGGTCCTCATCACCGGCGCCGGCGGCCAGCTCGGCGGCGCGGTGGTGGCGCATTTCCAGCAGCGCGGCGCGCGCCTGGTGCTGCTCGATCGCCATGCCGAGGCGCTGCGCGAGCGCCTGGGCGGCGACGTGCTGGCGGTGCAGGCCGACCTGCTCGACCGCGCCCAGGTCGCGGCCCGCGTGGGCGCGGCGCTGGATGCGGCCGGGCGCATCGACGTGCTGTGCCACCTGGCCGGGGGCTTCCACATGGGCGAGCCGGTGCACGAGACGCCGGCCGACGCCTGGGAGCGCATGATGAACCTGAACGCGCGCAGCCTGATCCACGTCGCCGCCGCCGTCGTGCCGCGCATGATCGCCCAGGGCGCGGGCCGCATCGTCACCGTGGGCGCCGCGGGTGCGCTCAGGGGCGGCGGCGACATGGGCGCCTACGCGGCGTCCAAGAGCGCGCTGATGCGCCTGACCGAATCCATGT
>CAYRHV010000067.1:0-10552 GCA_964424045.1 uncultured Ottowia sp.
GCGCCTCGGCCACGATCTGCGTCGCCATGGTCTCGGGGCTGTTGCCCCAGAAGGGCGAGTTCAGCTTGACGAAGACCTTGCCGGTCGGGTCGATCCGCATCGACACCGCTTCAGGCGAACTGGTCAAGGTGAAGCCGGCTTGGTCGGGCGGATTCAGCGACCAGAACTCGGTCGCGCTGAACGTGCTGCGTTCCTGGCAGGTGACCAGCCCGATACCGATGTGGCGGCCCTGTTGACGCGCCGCGGCCTGCTTGGCGCGCCAGCCTTCCATGTCGAACATGCGAAGCGCTTCCGCGAGGACTTTCTCGTAGTTGCCGCTGTCATAGAGGTTTCCGGTCGGGATCAGATATGGAAACTCTTCGGGCCGAATGAAGTTGCGGCGGCGGATCTCGACGACGTCGAGGCCGAGTTCCCGCGCAGCGGCATCGGTCAGCCGCTCGATCACGAAGTTGGAGACCTCCGAACCGAAGCCGCGATAGGCACCCTGCTGAGCCTTGTTGCTGAGCACCGCAACGACGCGTGCCTGAACACTGTTGATGCGATAAGGCCCGACTATCTGGGCGAACGTATTGCCATGCGTGCCGTAGCCGTATTGCAGGTACGCGCCGTAATCGTCGACCACGGTGTAGCGCAGCGCCAGCATCGTGCCGTCGCGTTTGAGCGCGAGCTCGGCGTCGTAGACGCGATCGCAGCCATGCACGTCCGCAGTGGTCATGTGGTCGAGGCGGTCTTCGATGAACTTGACCGGCCGCCCTGCTATCCGCGAAAGCGACGCCGTCAGAACGATGATCTTGTGGAGGAAGAGCTTCGAGCCGAAACTGCCACCGGCGATCACCGGCACGAGATTGAGGTGAGTCGCCGGAATCCCGAGCGACGCCGAACACAGCCAGCCGACGTAGTTGTACATCGAGGTGTTGCAATACACCGTCAGCTTGCCGGTTCCCTCGTCGTAATCTGCGATTGCGCCATTGGTCTCTATCGGCTGCGCCTCGGAGCGATTCCAGCGAAGCTTGCGTCTGACTATGACTTCTGCGCGCGCGAAGTCGTCATCCACCGGGCCGAAGGTAAAGGTGCGGTCCATCGCGACGTTGCTTTCGCCGCGCTCGGGATGCAGCACTGCATCGCCTCGCGCCTGCGCCTGGAGCATCGGGTCGGTAACGATGGGAAGCTCCTCGAACTCTACGTCGATCAGTTCGAGGGCATCCTCGGCGATGTAGCGGTCCTCGGCCACCACCGCCGCGACGGTCTCGCCGACATGGCGTACCTTGTCGACGGCCATCGCGTGCTGCACCACCGGCGGACTCGAGAACGACGCGGTGGGACCGGTCTTCTCCGCCATCTCGCGACCGGTGACGACGGCGATCACGCCAGGCAGCGCCTTCGCCCGCGAGGTGTCGATGGACTTGATGCGGGCATGCGCGTACGGGCTGCGCAGCAGGGCCGCGTGGGCCATGTTCGGCAACACGATGTCATCGATGTACTTGCCCTTGCCGGTCAGCAGGCGCGGGTCTTCGACGCGCTTCATGCTCTTGCCGATCCAGCGCGGCTCGCTGCGCACGCCCTCGCGCTGTGTGGAAGGCGGGATCGTCACGTCGGGGGTGTACTTGGCATTCATGCTTGCACCTCCGCGGCGTTACGCAGCGTCTCGGCTGCAGCCATGATCGAGTCGATGATGGTCTGGTAGCCCGTGCAACGGCACAGGTTGCCTGAGATCGCCTCGGCCACTTCCTCCCGCGTCGGGTCGGGATTACGCGCGAGTAATTCCTTGGCCGTCAGCAGCATGCCGGGCGTGCAGAACCCGCATTGAAGCCCGTGCTTCTCCCAGAAGGCCGACTGAAGCGGGTGAAGGTTGTTCACCGTGCCGAGGCTCTCGACGGTCGAGATCTCGGCGCCGTCGACCTGAATCGCAAAAGTGAGGCAGGAGCGCGTGGTGCGGCCGTCGAGGATCACCGTGCAGGCGCCGCAGACGCCGTGCTCGCAGCCGACATGGGTGCCGGTGAGTTGGAGTTCCTGGCGGATGAAATCGGACAACAGCATGCGCGCCGACACTTCGCGCTCGATCTTCCGGCCGTTGACCGTTACTTTGATGGGGTACTTCTGCTCGCTCATCGAGGTTTCTCCTATTTGCGTTGCGCCGCGTCGTTAAGCGGTCGGTTGAAAGGCTGCTCGCTCGGCGGCACGTGTCAGGGCGCGCGGCACCAAGGTACGGATCAGGTCGCGCCGATACTCCGCATCGGCGTGGTCTACGTCCGCCGGAATGAGTGCCAGCGACGCGGCCGCACCCACATTGGCGAAGAGCGCGTCGGAGGGCATCTTGCCCAGCAGGCCGGCTTCCAGCGTGGGCACCCGCATCGCACGGTCGGCGACACCCGCCAGTGCGACGGCTGCCGTTTCAATGCGGCCATTGCGAATCCCCAGGAGCGACGCCACCAGAGTGAGGGCGTAGTCGCCCTTGCGCACCGACACCTCCTCGAATCCATGGCCGAGGCGTGCTTGCCCCACCGGGATGCGAACCTCGACCAGCATCTCGTCGGGTTCTAGTGCTGTAGCGTAGACACCCTGGAAAAAATCGGCGGCCGGCACCTGCCGCCGACCCGACAGCCCTTGCACCACAAGGGTCGCCTCGGTGGCCAGCATCACTGCGGGCATCTCCGAGGCCGGGTCCGCATGACAGAGGTTCCCGCACAGCGTGCCCCGGTTGCGCACCGCCACGTGGGCCACATGCCGATAGGCCCCGGCCATCAATGGGCACAACTCGCGAACCAGGGCGCTGTCGCGCAGCGTCACGTGGCGCGTCAAGGCACCGATGCAAAGGGCATCGCCCTCACGGCGGTGGTAATCGAGGTCGGTCAGCGCGTTGACATCGATCAGCAACTCCGGTCGCGCAAACCGGAAGTTCATCATCGGCACCAAGCTTTGACCGCCAGCGATGAGTTTGGCATCGCCGGGGCGTGAAGCCAGCAGATGCAAGACTTCGTCGAGCGTGCGCGGACGCGCATAGTCGAAATGTACAGGTTTCATGGTTTCCTAGTGGTCTTTGGTGTGTGAATGCATGACTGCCGAGTGCCGTTGTGCAATGAGGTTTACATCGGCGACTTGAATGAATCGTAACTGTACGAGTGACCATGAAAAATTGGGGTTTTCACTAGATGCGCGGCGTACCGGCGTTCGAGCATCCGAGCTATCTGGCGTGACCTCCACAGATCAGCGCTTGTGGCCTTCCGACTCAGCCGTCCAGACCTGAAGTGGTTCCTATGCGAGGGTAGATGTCCACGGTCTTTTCCCCCGTTCTCACTCATAGTGAAACGCGCTCCGGTGAGCGGGGCTGGGCGGAGAAGAGCGGGGTCGAATCGGCGCCGACGACGTTGGTGACGCATGCGGCTGGCTGCGGCGATCGGCGACCACGCCATGGAAACCGGCACTGGCCACGACGGTTTTGCAGCCTCAAGTCGCGCCTGATCGGGTTTCTACTAGTTTGACAGTTGGGCAATCGTACAGGCAATATATAGAACCCGTCCCCAGTCAGGGGCGGCACCGCAAACTTCTGGAGATTGACCAAGATGGCCACGAAACGACAAGTCGAGTTTTTGAGCAAGGGAGTGAAAGTCCGGGGCGACCTGGTCGTTCCCGATGGGGCGGGGCCGTTCCCGCTGCTGGTGATGGGCGGTGGCTGGTGTTACGTGAAGGAGATCGTGATGCCTCACTACGCCAAGGCCATCGTCGAGAAGGGCGTGGCGGTGCTGATGTTCGACTACCGATGCATGGGCGCCAGCGAAGGCACCCCCCGTCAGCACATCGATCCCGCCGCACAGGTCGAGGACTACAAGAGCGCCATCACCTTCGGTGAAACTCTCAAGGAGATTGATCCGGGACGCATTGGCGTGTGGGGCATCTCGTACGCCGGCGGACATGTGCTGATCGTGGGGGCCACCGATCCGCGCGTGAAGTGCGTGATCTCCAACATCCCGGTAGTTGATGGCTACGAGAACATGCGTCGCGTGCATGGTTCGCAACGCTTCCATCAACTCAACGAACTGATTCTTGCCGACAGGCGCGAGCGCACCAAGGGCGCAACGGCCGGCGGCAGGATGCCGATGTCCTCGCTCAAGCCCTTCGAGGAACTGAGCACCTGGCCATTTCCTTCGATTCACACCATCTTCCACGACATCAAGGAGCGAGAGGCTCCGCGTCACGAGCACTGGAGCACGATCGAGTCGACCGAGCTGATGATGTCCTACGACGTGGGGCCGTTTGCCAAGCGCCTGTACAACACGCCCACGTTGATGATCGTGGCCGAGGGCGACGAGATCACGCTGTGGGATCTGGAGATCGGCGTTTTCAACAGCATTCCTTCGCCTCACAAGAGACTCGTCGTCCTGCCCAAGGTGTCGCACATGAGCTTGTACTCGAAGCAGGATGACCTCGCTATCGCCGGTCGCCTAGCCGCCGAATTCGCCGCCGAACAGCTCGGTGCAGCTCGCTGATCGAGCCGCATCTTCGCATCCGACGCCCTCACGTCGGAGCGGCCGAATGGCACTTACTTTAGCGCTTCGGCCCTTGCGCTCGATCTTAAGTGCGCTGCCAGGTCAAGCGCTAAGGCCATGATTGGGCGACAAAGTAAGTACCATTTTGTCTAATCAGGAATTTTCGGCTTCTAACCCTTGTAAATAAAGCGTAAGCAGCTCCTGTTTTTGAAGTCAATCTGATGCCCACCAGCCACCCTTGCGCCTGCAACTCCATCGACGAACTCGCCGCAGCGCTGCAGGCCGAGGGCTACTTTGCCGACCGGCGTCTGGCGATGGCGGTGTTTCTGGCCCTGAAGCTGCAGCGCCCGCTGTTGCTGGAGGGCGAGCCCGGCGTGGGCAAGACCGAACTGGCCAAGGCCCTGGCCCGGGTGCTGGCGCGCGAACTGCTGCGCCTGCAGTGCTTTGATGGCCTGGAGCAGCGCGAGGCCTTGTACGAGTGGAACTACGCCGCGCAACTTTTGCACCTGCGCGCGGCCGAAGGTACCGCCACCGCCGACGCGCTGGAGCAACAGGTCTACCAGCCGCGCTACCTCGTGCGCCGCCCGCTGCTGCAGGCGCTGGAAGCACCCGCGCCTGGCGCGCTGCTGCTGATCGACGAGGTGGATCGCGCCGACGAGCCCTTCGAAGCCTTTTTGCTTGAATACCTGGGCGAGTACCAGGTCAGCATTCCCGAGCTGGGCACCATACGCGCGGCCGTGCCGCCGGTGACCATACTCACCAGCAACCGCACGCGCGACCTGAGCGACGCCATCAAGCGCCGCTGCCTCTACCACTGGCTCGATTACCCCGAGCGCGAGCGCGAGCTGGCCATCGTGCGCACCCTCGTGCCCCAGGCACCGCAGCAGCTTGCCGACCAGGTGGCGGCCTTCGTGCAGCAGCTGCGCACCGGCGCCCATGCCACGCATTTCCAGCGCGCCCCCGGCATTGCCGAGACGGTCGAATGGGCGCGCGCACTAGTGGCGCTCGACACCGTCACGCTCGACCCCGAGATCGTCGTGGACACGGTCGGCATCCTGTTCAAGCAGCGCGACGACGTGGCGGCGCTGGATCGGGCGCTGGCCGAGCAGGCCCTGCAGGCCGCTCAGGCCGCCGCCTGATCCCTTTGGCCTTGCCATGCCCGAGACATTCTCCGCGCCGCCAGTGCCACCCGCAAACGCAGGGCAGCAACGCCTCCCGCAATTGGGCGATGCCCGTAGCGGCAAGCTGGCCGGCAACCTGGCTGCCTTTGGCCGCGCGCTGCGCCGCGCCGGCGTGCCCGTGGATGCGGCACGCATGGCCCTGGCCCAGCAGGCGGTGCAGCTGGTGGGCGTGGCGCGCAAGGACGACATGGCCGCGGCGCTGGAGGCCGTGCTGGTGAGCCGCGCCCAGGATCGCCTGGTGTTCCGCGAATTGTTCGACGCGTTTTTCCGCGACCCCGAGCTCGCCAGCAAGCTGCTGGCGCAAATGTTGCCGCGTGCCGAAGGCCGCGCCGAACCGCCGCGCCAACGCCCGCGCGTGCGCGAGGCCCTGCACCCGCCCAAGCCGCCGCAGGCTAACGCCAATGCGCCCGAGCAACAGGTGGATCTGGACGCCGCCATGACCGCCAGCCGACTGGAGCGCCTGCGCCAGGCCGACTTCAACCAGCTCAGCGCCAGCGAATACCAGCTGGTGGAACGCCTGGTACGTGACATTGCGTTGCCGCTGCCCAGCGTGGCCTCGCGCCGCACCCGGGTGGGCAACCGTGGCGCGCATCTCCATTGGTCGCGCACGCTGTGCCAGGCCGCGCGCCACGGCGGCGACCTGGTGGCCCTGCGGCGCCAGCAGCGGCGCCGCCAGCCGCTGCCGCTCTTGGTGCTGGTGGATGTGTCCGGTTCCATGGAGCGCTACGCCCGCCTCCTGCTGGCCTTCTTGCATGCGGCCACGGCGCGCGTGCGCGTGGATGGCCAGGCGCAGCGGCTGCGCCGCGCGGTGTTCACCTTTGGCACGGGGCTGACCGACCTGGGCCCGGCCTTCGGCGAGAGTGACACCGACGCCATGCTGCAGCGCGCCGGCCAGGCCATACCGGACTTTGCCGGCGGCACGCGCCTGGGTGACAGCCTGGCCAGCCTGCGCCGCGAGCATGCGCGCAGCCTGGTGGGGCGGCGCACCCTGGTGCTCATCGTCAGCGACGGGCTGGATACGGGCGAGCCCGAAGACCTGGCGCGCGAGCTCGACTGGCTCAAGCGCCACTGCCGGCGCATGCTCTGGCTCAACCCCTTGCTGCGCTTTGACGGCTACCAGCCCAGCGCCCGCGGCGCCGCCGTGCTGCACCAGGCGGCCGACGCCATGCTGGCGGTGCACAACATCACCCAACTGCAGCAGCTGGCCGACGCCATCGCCAGGCTCATGAAGCAATAAACCAAGGAGACAAAGATCATGGAAATGCAAGGTTCACGCCGCTTGGCGATCACCCAGCAGCAGGCCTGGGAGGCGCTGAACGACCCCGAGGTGCTCAAGCTCTGTATCCCCGGTTGCGACAGCATTGAGGCCACGGGCGACAACGCCTATGCCCTGGTCAACGCCATCAAGGTCGGTCCGGTGGCGGCCAGGTTCAAGGGGGGCATTGCGTTGGCCGATGTTGATGCGCCGCGCAGCTACAGGCTCAATTTTGAGGGCAACGGCGGCGTGGCCGGTTTTGGCAAGGGCAGTGCGCAGGTGTCGCTCACGCCCCAGGAAGATGGCTGCGAGCTGGCCTACACCGTGAACGCCAGCGTCGGCGGCAAGATCGCCCAGGTGGGCCAGCGCCTGATCGACGGCGTGGCCAAGTCCATGGCCGAGAGTTTTTTCAAGCGCTTTGAAGAAGAAATGCGCCGCCGTCACGGCCCGGCCGAGGAGGAGCCCGAGAAGAAGCCCGGTGCTTTGAAAAAGATGTGGTCCAAGCTCAAGGGCGGTGGCGACGAGGCTGCCGAAGCCGCCGAGGAGGCATAGCCATGGAAAACCTGGACGTCACCGTGCTGCGCGCGCTGCGCGACTGGCGACTTGCGGGCAAGCAGGCGCTGCTGGTCACGGTGGTGCGCACCTGGGGTTCATCGCCGCGGCCGGTGGGCTCCATCATGGCCCTGTGCGCAGACGGGGCGGTGATGGGCTCGGTCTCGGGCGGCTGCATCGAGGACGACCTGATCGCCCGCTACGCCCACCCTGCGGCCAAGGACGCCCTGCCGCGCAGCGGCCCACCCCAGTTTGCCAAATACGGTGTGACGGCCGAGGAGGCCTTCCGCTTCGGCCTACCCTGCGGCGGCACGCTGGAGCTGCTGCTGGAGTTCGACCCTGACGCCGCCAGCCTGGCCGCGCTGGTGCGGGCGCTGGACGCCGGCCGGCTGATGCACCGCAAGCTGCGGCTGGCCGATGGTCAGGTGACGCTGGAACCCTCCGACAGCCCGGCCGATCTGGCGCTGAACGCCGAGCAGCTCACCAACACCTTTGGCCCCGAATACCGCATGCTCATCATCGGCGCCGGCCAGATGAGCGAATACCTGGCCACCATGGCGCAGTTCTGCGGCTTTGCCGTCACCGTCTGCGACCCTCGCGAGGAATACGGCGGCAGCTGGAGCGTGCCCGGCGTGCGCCTGCTCACCACCATGCCTGACGATACGGTGGCCAGCTTTGCGCCCGATGCCCGCTCCTGCGTGGTGGCGCTTACACATGACCCCAAGCTCGACGACCTGGCGCTGCTTCAGGCGCTGGAAACTCCCGCCTTCTACATCGGCGCCATCGGCAGCCGGCGCAACAACCAGGCGCGGCGCGAACGCATGATCGAGCACTTGGGCCAGACCGAAGAGAGGCTGGCACGCCTGCGCGGGCCCATCGGCATCTACATAGGCAGCAAGACCCCGCCCGAGATCGCAGTGAGCGTGATGGCCGAGGTGCTGGCCGTGAAGAACGGCGTGTCCCTGCCGCGCGACCTGGATGTGGCCCATGTGAAGGATCGGCAGCAGCTCGCCAGCCCCGGCTCCGCCTGCCAGCTGCCGTGATGCCGCAGGGTTTCAGCGCCGTGCTCATGGCCGCCGGCGCCGGACGGCGCATGGGCTATCAGCCCAAGGCCTTGCTGCGCCGCGGCGGTGAGACGCTGCTGGCGCGCCAGATCCGCTTGCTGGTGCAGGCTGGCGTGCGCCACATCGTCGTAGTGCTCGGCCACCATGCGGCGCACATTACCGAGGAACTGCGGCGCATCGCCGTGCCAGAGTGCGTGCGGCTGGATTGGGTGACCAATCCGGTGCCCGACGCCGGCCTCGGTGGCTCGCTGCGCCTCGGGCTGGCGGTGCTGCCGGATGCAGCGCCGGCATTGATGGTGCTGCTGGCCGATCAGCCACTGCTTGAGGCCGAGGACATAGCCGCCCTGCTCACCGCCTGGGACAGGCGTGCAAACGGTGTGCAGCTGCTGGTGCCGCAGCATGCGGGGGAGCCCGGGCACCCGATTGCCTTGGATGCGCAGCTGCGCCGCGAGGTGCTGGCCGGCACGGGGGCCGAGGGCCTCTCGGCCTGGCGTCGCGCCCATCCGCTGCAGGTGCAGCGGTTGGAGCTCAGCCATGCGCGCTGCACCACCGATGTGGATACGTTAGAGGACTTGCGGCGGTTGGGCGAGCGTTTTGGAGTGTGGTTGACCCAGCCTACGCCGCCTCGGCCAGCAGATCCTGCAGCGCCTTGACCTGCTGGCGCAGGCGTTCGTTCTCGGCCTCCAGCTCGGTCACAGGTGCACGTCTTCGATGAAAGCGGGTGTTTTGCACGGTCTGAAAGAGCAGGCCGTGCGTTTGGCAGATGCCGAAGCGGTTGTGGCCGTCTACCAGCACATTGCCCCACAGCACCAGCGCGTCACGGCAGCCCTCGGCCAGGCCACCGGCCCAGCCACGCACCTCGCCGACGAAGTGGCTGCGCTGCAGCACGCTGTGGCCGGTCTCGTAGTTCTGGTAGTCGTTGGCCGGGCGGCGTTTCAGATAGCAACGACTAACGGAATGTGTCCAACATGCTTTGTTAGCTGTGACGCGGCAACGAGTCAAAGCCGCCAACAAGAAACGGCAACAGGTTCGCATAAGCGCGCAGAAGATCCGACGTCACAAAGCGCCGACTGGAAAGGTTTTCGACACGACCTGGTTCTGCAACCAGGCTGACCATCGCACCTACCATGAAACTGAAGGCCTGATAGACAGTTTCTTCTTCCGCCTGTGGGAGCGATCGACGAAACTCAGCCAGATACTGCCGAGCAACAGCGTCATAGTGATCGCTGATCACTTTGGCCCCGTCCGGCGAATTCGCAAGCCTTGCGACGAGCAGCGAATAGTTTTTCCAGCCTTGGCCGCCGTTGGTGCTGCGCTCGACAAATGGCAAGACGTACCCCTCGACCAAATCCTTCACTGGAATCGGGTCGCTGCCGGCACGATTGCGTGCCTTGTCGAGGGCCCTGATCCGTTGAAGTGCCATGTAGGAGGCGCGCCTTTCGACGACTTTGTCAAACAGCGTGTCTTTAGTCCCGAAGTGATAGGTGACCAGCGCGATGCGGGCGTTGGAGCGATCGGCCACCTCGCGCATTGACGTGCCGTGATAGCCGTCCTTGGCGAACAAGGCCTCCGCCGCATCAAGCATCCTCTCGCGGGTCGCTTCGCCGGCTTTCCGGCCACGGGGCCGTTCCACTCCGGGCCGGCTGGCTCGGGTGGAGGTTTGCTCCTCGTCATCCGCTAGGATGTTGGCATCTTTCATGTATTGATGTACCTCAGTCTGGCTGCTGCCGCTGCGTTCTTTGACGATTGAACGAACGAAAGTTCGCTCCCGGGCGGGTATTTCCTCTTGATGCCCAGCGGCGGCAGCACCTGCTGCATCCGCCTGTACTCGGACTCAAGGTAGCTGACGAACTTTTCCAGAGGCATCAGGACGACCTCTGAGCCCGTGAGTTTCGCGTTCGCTTGGTATTCGGGCATCTTGGCTGCCTGCTGGACGTGCCGGAACAACTGCTGGGTTTGATCCACTGTCATACCCCTCGGGCCGAAGATAGCAGACCACGCGGGGACGTCCGCATC
>CAYRHV010000068.1:0-10509 GCA_964424045.1 uncultured Ottowia sp.
CTTCAGAGTGCAGGCTTCTTCCCATCCATCGGCTGGGTCTGCTCCAGCGCATGCGCCACGCCCAGCACCTGCGATTCACCGAAGGCCGGTCCCATGACCTGCAGGCCCACCGGCAGGCCGCTGGCCAGGCCGCAGGGCAGGCTGAGCGCGGGCAGGCCGGTCAGGTTGCCGGGCCCGGTGAAGCGGATCACGTGGTCCAGGAACGGCAGCTCGCTGCCGTTGATGCTGACCGTGTCGGTACCGATGGCGGGGGGCAGGAAGGGGATGGTCGGCGAGACCAGCACGTCGACCTCGCGGAAGGCGGCCGCAAAATCGGCGTCCAGCTGGCGCCGGATCTGTTGCGCCCGGAGGTAGTCGCCCGATGAGAGCAGCTCGCCCAGCTCCACCAGGAAGCGCACGTCGTCGCCGAAGTCCTGTGGGCGCCGGACCAGGTTGTCGTGGTGCACGGCATTGGCCTCGGCGACGATGGTGATGAGCTCGGCGTATTCCGAGAACTGCAGCGCCGGGATTTCCAACTCCTGCACCGTCGCGCCCAGCTCCTGCAGGCGTTGCACGGCTGCGCGTACCGTCTGTTCCACCGGGCGGTCGACGTTGTGGAAGAAGTAGCGTTCGTTGATGCCAATGCGCACGCCCTTGAGTTGCGTCATCAGCCCGGCCGTGTAGTCCTGCGGCTTCGAGCGCGCCGAGGTCGGGTCCGTCGGGTCATGGCCGGCGATGCAGTTCATCATGAGGGCTGCGTCGTGCACGCTCTTGACGATCGGGCCCACGTGGTCCAGCGACCAGCCCAGCGGGAAGACGTTCGCCTTGCTCACCAGGCCGTGCGTCGGCTTGAGTCCGACCACGCCGCAGAACGAGGACGGGATGCGGATCGAGCCGCCGGTGTCGGTGCCCAGCGAGCCGATCGTCATGTCGGCTGCCACCGCCGCGCCCGACCCGCCGCTGGAGCCGCCCGGGATCCGCGTCAGGTCCCAGGGGTTGTGACAGGCGCCGAAGTGGGGATTGTTGGTGGTTGCGCCCCAGGCGTATTCGTGCAGGTTCAGCTTGCCGGTGAGCACGACGCCGGCCTGCGCCAGCTTGCGGTAGACGGTGGCGCTTTGCGTGGGCACGAAATCCTGGTGGATCTTCGCGCCCATGGTGGTGGTTTCGCCGGCAATGTAGATGTTGTCCTTCAGCGCTAGCGGAATGCCGTGCAGCGGGCCGCGGTAGAGGCCGTTCATGATCTCGCGCTCGGCGCTGCGTGCCTCGGCACGCGCCTGCTCGTCGCGCCGGCTGATGTAGGCGTTGATGCGGCCCTCGCAGGCGTCGGTGCGCGCGATCACGGCCTCCACGATTTCCACCGGGGAGACCTTGCGCTCGCGCAGCAACTGGCCGAGTTCGGCGATGGTCAGGCGGGCCAGCTCAGACATGGTTCGGCTCCTCCAGCGCGTGGATGAGGCCGATGTCGCTGTCGGGCGGCGGCGCCCCATCCAGCGCGGCGCGCATCTGATCGATCCCGCCCATCAGGGCTTCCAGCATCACGAGGTGCTCGTCCGACACCTGGATGTTGCGGCCATTCAGCAGCTGGCGAATGGTTTCCTGGTTCATGGCTTGTCTCCTCGGTTCGGGCCTGCGGTCGCTGCCCGATCGGGTCCGAATCCTGTTTCCTGCGAACCTTGTTGTTGCTGTTCTTGTCGCTTGGCTCCCTGCTCAGGACGCTGGCACGCCGAAGCCGGGACCGGTCCCGGCCCGGACTCACATGCTGCGGCGGTACTGACCTCCGACTTCGAACAGCGCGCTCGTGATCTGTCCCAGCGAGCACACGCGCACCGCATCCATCAGCACCTCGAACACGTTCTGGTTGTCGATCACGGCCTGCTGCAGGCGCTCCAGCATGGCCGGGGCCTCGGCCGCGTGGCGCGCGTGGAAGTCGGCCAGGCGCGTCAGCTGGCTCTGCTTTTCCTCCTCGGTCGAGCGCGCCAGCTCGATGTGCTCGGGCACCGGATCGCCATGCGGGTTGCGGAAGGTGTTGACGCCGATGATGGGGTATTCGCCCGAGTTCTTCAGCATCTCGTAGTAGAGGCTTTCCTCCTGGATCTTGCCGCGCTGGTAGCCGGTCTCCATAGCGCCGAGCACGCCGCCGCGCTCGCTGATGCGCTCGAACTCGGACAGCACCGCCTCTTCCACCAGCTCGGTCAGTTCCTCGATGATGAAGGCGCCCTGATTCGGGTTCTCGTTCTTGGCCAGGCCCCACTCGCGGTTGATGATGAGCTGGATCGCCATCGCGCGGCGCACGCTTTCCTCGGTCGGCGTGGTGATGGCCTCGTCGTAGGCGTTGGTGTGCAGGCTGTTGCAGTTGTCGTAGATGGCGATCAGCGCCTGCAGCGTGGTGCGGATGTCGTTGAAGGCGATCTCCTGCGCGTGCAGGCTGCGGCCACTGGTCTGGATGTGGTACTTCAGCTTCTGGCTGCGCTCGTTGGCGCCGTATTTGTCCTTCATCGCCACCGCCCAGATGCGGCGCGCCACGCGGCCCATCACCGTGTATTCCGGGTCCATGCCGTTGCTGAAGAAGAAGCTGAGGTTGGGCGCGAAGTCGTCGATGTGCATGCCGCGCGCCAGATACGCCTCCACCAGGGTGAAGCCGTTGGACAGCGTGAAGGCCAGCTGGCTGATCGGATTCGCGCCGGCCTCGGCGATGTGGTAGCCGCTGATCGAGACGCTGTAGAAGTTGCGCACGTTGTGGTGTACGAAATACTGGGCGATGTCGCCCATCACCTTCAGCGAGAACTCGGTCGAGAAGATGCAGGTGTTCTGGCCCTGGTCTTCCTTCAGGATGTCGGCCTGCACCGTGCCGCGCACGTTGGCCAGCACCCATTCGCGGATCTTGGCCATCTCGGTGTCGGTCGGTTCGCGCCCGTTGTCGGCCCGGAACTTGTCCAGGTTCTGGTCGATGGCGGCGTTCATGAACATCGCCAGGATCGTTGGCGCCGGGCCGTTGATGGTCATCGACACCGAGGTCGTCGGGCTGCACAGGTCGAAGCCGTCGTACAGCACCTTGATGTCGTCCACGGTGGCGATCGACACGCCCGAGTTGCCGACCTTGCCGTAGATGTCGGGGCGCGGATCCGGATTGGCGCCGTAGAGCGTGACCGAGTCGAAGGCGGTCGACAGGCGCTTGGCCGGCATGCCCTCGCTCACCAGCTTGAAGCGACGATTGGTGCGGAAGGCGTCGCCCTCGCCGGCGAACATGCGCGTCGGGTCCTCGCCCTCGCGCTTGAAGGCGAAGGTGCCGGCGGTGTAGGGGAAGCTGCCCGGCACGTTGTCCAGCATCAGCCACTTGAGCAGCTCGCCGTGGTCCTCGTAGGTCGGCAGCACCACCTTGCGGATGGTGGTGCCCGAGAGCGACTTGTGCGTCAGCTGGGTGCGGATCTCCTTGTCGCGGATCTTCACCACGTATTCGTCGCCGGCGTAGGCCTGCTGCATGTCGGGCCACTGCTCGAGCAGCTTGCGCGCGTCGGCGTCCTGGCGTTCGGCGCGCGCCTCCGCCAGCTTTTGCACGGTGTCGCGCGCGCCGCTCTTGCCCGGGTCGTCCTCGTTGAGCATGCGCGCGCTCTCGCGCAGCTGCTGCACCTCGCGCGCCAGCCGGGCCTGGGCGCGCACGCGCTGCTTGTAGCCGCGCACGGTGTCGGCAATCTCGGCCAGGTAGCGCGTGCGCGTGCCGGGAATGATGGGGGT
This sequence comes from uncultured Ottowia sp., assembly GCA_964424045.1. GTDB lineage: Bacteria > Pseudomonadota > Gammaproteobacteria > Burkholderiales > Burkholderiaceae_C > Ottowia. The sequence continues at coordinate 3,712 of CAYRHV010000068.1, forward strand.
CTGGCTGGTGCTGTGGCGCGTGCTCACGGGCGCCAGGCGCCCCTCCTTCAGCGGCAGCCCGAGCTCGCCCAGCCGCGCCTTCAGCGCCTGGTACAGCGCGGTGACGCCGTCGTCGTTGAAGTGCGCCGCCTGGGTGCCGAACACCGGCATCTCCTCGGGCCGCTGGCCGAAGGCCTCGCGGTTGCGCTGCACCTGCTTGGCGACGTCGCGCAGCGCGTCCATCGCGCCCTTGCGGTCGAACTTGTTGATGGCGACGAACTCGGCGAAGTCCAGCATGTCGATCTTCTCTAGCTGGCTGGCGGCGCCGTATTCGGGCGTCATCACGTACATCGGCACGTCGACCAGCGGCACGATGGCGGCGTCGCCCTGGCCGATGCCCGAGGTCTCGACGATGACGAGGTCGAAGCCGGCGGCCTTGCAGGCGGCGATCACGCCGGGCAGGGCGGTGCTGATCTCGCCACCCGAATCGCGTGTCGCCAGGCTGCGCATGAACACGCGCGGGCCGGCGGTCCAGGGGTTGATGGCGTTCATGCGGATGCGGTCGCCCAGCAGCGCGCCGCCCGACTTGCGCCGACTCGGGTCGATCGAGACCAGCGCCACGCGCAGGCGGTCGTCCTGGTCCAGGCGCAGGCGGCGGATCAGCTCGTCCGTCAGGCTCGACTTGCCGGCGCCGCCGGTGCCGGTGATGCCCAGCACCGGGATGCCCTGGATCGAGCCCGCGGCCTGCAGCGCCTGCTGCACGGCCTCGCTGGCGCTGCCGCTCTCCAGTGCCGTGATGAGCTGCGCCAGCGCGCGCCAGGCGCCCTCGGTGTGACCCTGCACGGCCTCGATGCCGGTTGGCGCGTATTCGGACAGGTCCTTGTCGCAGCGCATCACGATCTCGCCGATCATGCCTTTCAGGCCCATGCGCTGGCCGTCCTCGGGGCTGAAGATGCGCGCCACGCCGTAGGCCTGCAGCTCGCGGATCTCGTCGGGCACGATCACGCCGCCGCCGCCGCCGAACACCTGGATGTGCTCGCCGCCGTGCTCGCGCAGCAGGTCGATCATGTACTTGAAATACTCCATGTGCCCGCCCTGGTAGGAGCTCACGGCGATGCCCTGCACGTCCTCCTGCAGCGCCGCGGTGACGATCTCCTGCACGCTGCGGTTGTGTCCCAGGTGGATCACCTCGGCGCCCATGCCCTGGATGATGCGGCGCATGATGTTGATCGCCGCGTCGTGGCCGTCGAACAGCGAGGCCGCGGTGACGAAGCGCACCTTGTGTGTCGGGCGGTAGTTGGACAGGGCCTTGTAGTCAGCGGCAAGATTGGTCATGCGCGAGTCTCCAGCGTGCGGGATCCAGTAGACGATTGAAACAGTGAAGCGCCGGCTCGTCCAGTCCCTGGCCGGACGGGACCGGAATCCAGGCGCTGGGAGCCATATGTGACGTTTACGTAAACGTCACATTATCAGGCTCGCGGGGCCGGTTGTCCATGCGTGAGAACCAGGGGGTGTGCGTGGTCAGGCGCCGTTATGCTGTGCCTTTTGCTGGCCTCGATCCGAGCTGTCCGCCATGAAAGCCGACCTGTTTTCACCCACTCAACTCGATCACGACACGCTGCCGCCGTTGTCCGACTACGGCTGGCGGCTGCTGGCCGAGGGCGATTCCTGGTTTTCCATCACCACCTTCGGGCGCTACAGCTCCAACCTGCTGGCCGAGCTGCGCCTGCCGCGCAGCAGTGCCATCATCAACTGCGCCGCGCCGGGCGCCACGCTGCAGCGCATGGTGGACCGGCGCGCCGACCCCCAGTGCGTGCAGCTGCTGCGCGGCAAGAAGGCGCGCTACTGGGACGCCATCCTGCTCTCGGCCGGCGGCAATGACCTGATCGCCGCCGCGGCGACGCCGCTGGACGCGGGCCCGGACGGCAGCCTGACGCCGGCCGAGCAGCGCCTGGTGTGCGTGCCTGCCGAAGCCGGCGCGGGCGCAAGCGCCGAGGACTGGATCAGCGAGCCGGGCTGGACGCGCCTGGCGGCCCACCTGCGCGAGGAGTTCGCGCGCTTCGTCGCCTGGCGTGACGAGGGCCCGAGCGGGTCGCGGCCGCTGCTGCTGCACACCTACGCCACTCCCGTGGTGCGGCGTGCCGGCGAGGCTGGCAGCACGCGTGGCTGGCTCTATCCGGCGCTGCTGGCCTGCGGGGTGCCCAAGGCGTGGCGGCAGCCGGTGGCGGACCTGTTGTTCGAGCGACTGCGCGTCCTGTTGTTGTCGCTCGATGCCGACCACGGAGGACCGGACGCGCTGCCGCGGGTGCACGTGTTCGACAGCGCCGCGGTGCCGCTGGTGCCGGCCAATCCCGAGTCGCGCGGGCGCTCGGGCGACTGGATCAACGAGATCCACCTCACCGCCGGCGGCTACCGCAAGCTCGGCCAGGCCTTTGGCGCCTGGATCGGCAAAATAATGGTGCGCTACTCCTGATCGAGACCGGGCGGGGTGCGCGCCAGCCAGTCGCCGATCGCTGCCTCGTAGGCGGCGGCTGCGCGTAGCACGAAGGCATCGGCCCGCGGCCGGCCGATCAGCTGCAGCCCCATCGGCAGGCCTTCGGCGCTGAAGCCGGCCGGCACGCTGATGCAGGGCAGGCCGGCAAAGCTGGCGTAGAGCACGACTTCCATCCAGCGGTGGTAGGTGTCCATGGCGCGGCCGGCGATCTCGCGCGGCCAGCGTTCGCTGGCGTCAAAGGGCCATACTTGCGCACTGGGCAGGGCCAGCAGGTCGAAGCGCTCGAACAGCGCCAGCATCTGCTGGTGGAACTGGGTGCGCGTGACGCTGGCGGCCAGGAAGCGGGCCGCGCTGCAGCCTTCGGCCTGGTCGTGCTCCCACAGCGCCTCGGGCTTGATGCGCGCGCGGTTGGCCGGCTTGAGCAGGAACGGCGTCAGGCGCGACGCCACCAGCACGCGGCGCCAGACCAGCCAGGCCTCCCAGATGCGCTCGGGCGCCATGCCCAGCCGCGCCGGCTCGACCGCGCTGCCCAGGCCCTCGAAGCGGCGCAGCGCCTCGGCGCAGGTGTCGAGGACGCCCGGCGCCATGGCCAGGTGGCCGTCCAGGTCGCCCAGCCAGCCGATGCGCAGCGTCTTCGGATCGAGGGCCGTTTCGCTGTCCAGCGCCTGGCCCGGTTCGGCAATCGACAGCGGCGAGCGCGGCGACCAGCCGGCCTGGGTGGCCAGCAGGCGTGCCACGTCGCGCACGCTGCGCCCCATCGGCCCCTCGGTGCCGAGCTGGTTGATCCAGACGTCGGGCACCGGCTCCATCGGCACCCGGCCTTGCGACGGGCGAAAGCCGAACACGTTGTTCCAGGCCGCCGGGTTGCGCAGGCTGCCCATGAAGTCCGAGCCGTCGGCCACCGGCAGCAGGCGCAGCGCCAGCGCCACGGCCGCGCCGCCGCTGGAGCCGCCGGCCGACTTCGTGCGGTCGTAGGGGTTCAGCGTGGTGCCGAAGACCTCGTTGAAGGTATGCGAGCCGAGACCGAATTCGGGCGTGTTGCTCTTGCCGATGACGATGCAGCCGGCGGCCTTCATGCGCGCCGTCATCAGCCCGTCCTCGGGCGCGATGAAGTCCTTCATCAGGGGCGAGCCGAGCGTGGTCGGCAGGCCCCGGGCGTTGGCCAGGTCCTTGATCGCCTGCGGGATGCCGTGTAGCCAGCCGCGCGGCTGGCGGCGTGCCAGCTCGGCGTCGCAGCGGTCGGCCTCGGCCAACAGTTCATCGTCCGGCCGCAGTGACACCAGCGCCGTGTGGGCCGGGTTGAGCCGATGGATGTGCGCCAGGCAGGCCTGCATCACCTCGCGGCACGAGATCTCGCGCGCGTGGATGGCAGCGGACAGGGCGCTGGCGTCGAGCGCGGTCGGGTCGGTCGGCAGTCGGGCCATGGCGCTACTTTAGATCCTGCGAGGGTCTCGACCATAAAAAAAGGCATCCGAAGATGCCTTTCATCGTGCCGCTCGCGGCGGCGTCGTGTTCAAAGCGCCGGGATGCGCAGCTTCTGTCCCGGGTAGATCTTGTCCGGGTGCGTCAGCATCGGCTTGTTGGCCTCGAAGATGACCGGGTATTTGTTGGCGTCGCCGTAGTACTTCTTGGCGATGGCGCTCAGGGTGTCGCCGCGCACCACGTCGTGGTATTGCGAGGCGGTGCCGGCCGGGTATTCGAGGTTGTTGTCCACGCCGCTGACGCTGGCCACGTTGCCGGCTGCCAGGCCCGCCTTCTCGGCCGCTTCCTGGCTCGGGGCGTTGCCGCCCAGGGTGACCTTGCCGCTGGCACCGTCAAAGGAGACCGCCAGGTCCGTCAGGCCGAGGTTCTGCTGTTCAATATAGGTCTTGATGGCGTCGCCCGCCTTCTGGTTCAGCTCGGCGACGTTGGGCGCGTTGCTGGTCGCCGCCTGCTCGACCTCCTTGTGGCCGAACAGCTTTTCGCCGGCATCCTTGATGAAACTGAACAAACCCATGGGCCTTCTCCTTTTGCTTGGCGAGTCAAACCGGTTACTGTAGCGTCTTTGTCCGGGATGATGCAGTTTCCCGGGTCTTGGCGCCGGGCCCGTTCAGCACTTATATTGCGACCCCATGACTTTTTTGGCGATTGACGTCGGCAACACGCGCCTGAAGTGGACGCTTTACGAACAACCGGCCCCGGGTGCGCCCGTGCTGGCCAGTGGCGTCGAGTTCCTGGAGCAGATCGACCAGCTGGCCGAGGGCCCCTGGGCCCACCTGCCCGAGCCGACCCGCATGCTGGGCTGCATCGTCGCCGGGCCGGACGTCAAGGCCCGCATCGAGGAGCAGATGGAGCTCTGGGACGTCGATCCGCGCTGGGTCGTCGCGTCCGAGGCCGAGGCCGGCCTGGTCAATGGCTACGACTTTCCGGCCCGCCTGGGCGCCGATCGCTGGGTCGCCATGGTCGGCGCGCGCCACCACATGCTGCGCCGCGGGCCGGCGCAGCCGCTGCTGCTGGTGATGGTGGGCACGGCGGTGACGGTGGAGGCGATCGACGCCGAAGGCCGTTTCCTCGGCGGCTTCATCCTGCCCGGCCACGGCATCATGCTGCGCTCGCTTGAAATGGGGACGGCCGGCCTGCACGTGCCGACCGGCGAGGTGGTCGAATTTCCGACCAACACCAGCGACGGCCTGACCAGCGGCGGCACCTACGCCATTGCCGGCGCCTGCGAGCGCATGTACCAGCACCTGGCGCACCATTGCGGCGTGCATCCGCTGTGCCTGATGACGGGCGGCGCCGGCTGGAAGATGATGCCGGCCATGACGCGCTCGTTCGAGCTGGTCGAGAACCTGATCTTCGACGGCCTGCTGGTGATCGCCGCCGAGCGCGAGCTGCTCAACAGCCGTTTCTGATGGCCGCTCAGCGGCCAGCCAATGGCCGCGGCCGGTCTGCCGGTGGCTGGTGCGCCAGCCAGCTTTCCGCCAGCCGCACCCAGTAGGTGGCGCCGAGCGGGATCAGCTCGTCGTTGAAGTCGTAGTGTGGGTTGTGCAGCGTGCACGGCCCGGCGTCATGGCCGCCGCCTTCGTAGCCGGCCCGGTGCGCGCCGTCGCCATTGGCGATGAAGCAGTAGGCGCCCGGCATCACCTGCAGCATGTAGGCGAAGTCTTCCGCCCCCAGGGTCGGCTCCTGCGCGGTCGCGTTCTCGGGCCCGACGATGCCGGCCATCACCTGGCGGCAGAACTCGGCCTCGTAGGCGCTGTTGATGGTGGGCGGGTAGTTGCGCACGAACTCGAACTCGCAGCGGGCGCCGAATGCGGCGCTCACACCCTCGGCGATCTCCTGCATGCGCTGCTCGATCAGGTCCAGCGTCTCGTAGGTGAAGGTGCGCACCGTGCCCTGGATCTCGCACGAGTCCGGCACCACATTGGTGGCTTCGCCAGCGTGGATCATGGTGACCGAGATCACGCCCGGGTCCACCGGCTTCTTGTTGCGCGAGACGATGGTCTGGAAGCCCTGCACCACCTGGCAGGCAATCGGCACCGGATCGATGCCCATGTGCGGCAGCGCCGCATGGCCGCCCTTGCCAGTGATGACGATCTTGAACTCGTTGCTGGAGCCCATCACCGGCCCGCTGGAAACCGCGAATTGCCCCACCGCCATCCCGGGCCAGTTGTGCATGCCGAACACCGCCTCCATCGGGAATCGCTCGAACAGGCCGTCCTGGATCATCTCGCGCGCGCCGCCGCCGCCTTCCTCGGCCGGCTGGAAGATCACGTAGACCGTGCCGTCGAAGTCGCGCGTGGTGGCCAGGTGCTGGCTGGCGGCCAGCAGCATGGCGACGTGGCCGTCATGGCCGCAGGCGTGCATCTTGCCCTCGTGCCGGCTGGCGTGCGCGAAGGTGTTGAACTCCGTCATCGGCAGCGCGTCCATGTCGGCGCGCAGGCCCACGGCACGGCCGCTCTGGCCGCCGTCGCGGCCGTGGATGATGCCGACCACGCCGGTCGTGCCCAGGCCGCGGTGCGTCGGGATGCCCCAGTCGGCCAGCCGCGCGGCCACCAGGTCGGCCGTGCGCACCTCCTCGAAACACAGCTCCGGGTGGGCATGGATGTCGCGCCGCAGTTGGGTCATGGCCGCAGCCTGCGCCAGGATGGGTTCGATCAGGTTCATGGGCGCAGTCTAGCGCCGTTGCTCCGGTCTTTCCAGGAGCGGGGCTGCAGGCAAAATGGCCGGCGTGAATGAACGACTGGCAGCGCTGGACATGAGGTGGCGGGCGGGGCTGCTGTTCGCCTGCGTGCTGGCCCTGTCCGGCTGCAGCACGGCCGGCTATTACGCGCAGTCGATCCAGG
>CAYRHV010000069.1:0-10449 GCA_964424045.1 uncultured Ottowia sp.
CTGCAGTCGGCCGGCCTGGGCGTGGCCTCGATCCGCGACCTCGCCAGCTCGGTCAAGATCGTCGTCGTGCCGGTGCCGCAGGACGTGGTGGCCAAGGTCGGCAGCCCGGTCTATCTGCCCACCGTCATTCCGGCCAACACCTACACCGGACAGACCGAGGACGTCGCGACCGCCGCCATCCCGAACTTCCTGATCACGCATTCGAATGTGCCGGACGATCTCGCCTACGCCATGGTGAAGGCGATGTACGAGAACATCGACACCCTCTACGCGGCGCACAACGCGGCCAAGGCGATCAAGCTGGAAAACGCGGTGAACGGCATGCCGGTGCCGCTGCACCCGGGCGTGGAGCGCTACTACCGTGAAAAGGGCGTGATCAAGTAAGGCGTGACGGACCGCGGGCCCGGGCTGGCGTGTCGCGCACGCGGCTGACCGGGCACCCCGCCTTCCATTCCTGAGCCCACCCGGAGCCCTGCATGAGCTCGCCCGCCGCACCGATCCCTGCTGAAGCCGCCGCTTCCCCGCACCCGGAAAAGGAGCTGCTGATGCCGCGGCACGACCAGCTCGACTGGCGCAATGCGGTGTTCTGGGTGGCGCTGGCGTTCTCCAGCTTCCAGGTCATCACGGCCGCCTTCAGCCCGCTCACGAGCCAGGTGGTGCGTGCGGTGCACGTCGGCTTCGTGTTGCTGATGATCTTCCTGCTCTACCCCGGCTTTCGATCCGGCAGCGCGGGCTTCAAGCCCCTGGCCTGGGCGCTCGGCATCGCGGGCTTTGCCACCGGCATCTACCAGTGGGTGTTCGAGGCCGACCTGACGCAGCGCGCCGGCGACCTGACCACGGCCGACTGGGTCGCCGGCATCGTGCTGCTGGCGCTGGTGTTCGAGGCGGCACGGCGCATGATGGGCTGGGCGCTGCCCATCATCTGCGGCGTGTTCCTGGCCTACGGCCTGTGGGGCGACCTGCTGCCGGCGGCGCTGCAGCACCGCGGCTACGGCGCGGACCAGATCATCGGCGCGCTCTCCTTCGGCACCGAGGGCATCTACGGCACGCCGACCTATGTGTCGTCGAGCTACATCTTCCTGTTCATCCTGTTCGGCTCCTTCCTCGAGCAGGCCGGGATGATCCAGCTGTTCACCGACTTCGCCATGGGCACCGTGGGCCACACGCGCGGCGGGCCGGCCAAGGTGTCGGTCATCAGCTCCGGGCTCATGGGCACCATCAACGGCTCGGGCGTGGCCAACGTGGTGACCACCGGGCAGTTCACGATTCCGCTCATGAAGCGCTTCGGCTACAGCCCGGCCTTTGCCGGCGGGGTCGAGGCGACGTCGAGCATGGGCGGGCAGATCATGCCGCCGGTGATGGGGGCGGTGGCCTTCATCATGGCCGAGACGCTGAACATCCCCTACGTCGAGGTCTGCATTGCCGCCAGCATCCCCGCCCTGCTGTATTTCGCCACCGCGTTCTGGGTCGTGCACCTGGAGGCCGGGCGCAAGAAGCTGCTCGGCCTGCCGAAAGAGGAGTGCCCGAATCCCTGGACTGCGGTGAAGCGCCAGTGGTACCTGCTGATTCCGCTGATCGGCCTGGTGGTGCTGCTGTTCTCGGGCTACACGCCGCTGTTCTCGGGCACCGTCGGCCTGGGCCTGACGGCGATCCTGATCTTCGGCGCCGCCTGCATGCAGGGCGTGCGCGGCACGCCTCTGCGCCTGCTGTTCTGGCTGCTGCTGGCGTTCGCGACCGCGGGCTTCTTCAAGTTCGGCGTCGGCACCTTCTTCGTGCTGATCGCGCTGCTGGTGGCGCTCACCTACATCCTGCGCACCGGGCGGGACACGCGCAAGCTGGCGGTGCAGGCCATGGTCGACGGCGCGCACCACGCGCTGTCGGTGGCGATCGCCTGCGCCCTGGTGGGCGTCATCATCGGCATCATCAACCTCACGGGCGTGGCGGCCGAGCTGGGCGGCTACGTGATTGCGCTGGGCCGCGACAACCTGCTGCTGGCGCTGGTGCTGACCATGCTCAGCTGCCTGGTGCTGGGCATGGGCATCCCGACCATTCCCAACTACATCATCACCAGTTCGCTGGCGGCACCGATCCTGCTCGAGCTGGGCGTGCCGCTGATCATCTCGCACATGTTCGTGTTTTATTTCGGCATCATGGCCGACCTGACGCCGCCGGTGGCGCTGGCGGCCTTCGCCGCGGCGCCGATCGCGCGCGAGCGGCCGCTGAAGATCGGCGTCAATGCCATGCGCATCGCGGTGGCCGGCTTCATCATGCCCTACATGGCGGTCTATTCGCCGGCCCTGATGCTGCAGGGCGGCGACTGGCTGGCGACGGTCTACGTGGTGATCAAGGCGGTGGTCGCGATCGGCCTGTGGGGCGCGGCGGCGATCGGTTTCGTCGCCTCGCCGCTGAGCTGGGCCGAGCGCCTCTATGCCCTGGCCGCGGCCTGCCTGCTGGTGCTGGCGGCGCCCTGGACCGACCAGGTGGGCTTCGTGGCCAGCGCGGCCTTCGTGCTCTGGCACCTGTGGCGCACGCGCCGCGTGCGTGCGGCGGCGCTGGCCTGAGGCGGTGAGCGGCGCCGCGCTCCTGGGCGTCTGCCTGGCGCTGGCGGCCGGCCTGTCGGCGGACCCCACGGCCACCCTGCCGCCGGCCGGCGACGCGCGCGTGCACTTCGAGCCGGCGCCGCGCTTCACCCTGGCCTGGACGCACTCGATCGAGAAGACGCGCTGGGAGGAGGACTACCGCGTGCTGCGCGCCGCCGCCGGCGCGCCGGTGCTGCGGCTCGAGCGCGCGCGCATCCGCGGCAGCGGCGCCGGCATGGAGCCGCCCGCCGGATCGGTGCTGCAGGATGGCTGGTATGAATATCAGCCTGCCGACCAGCCCGAAGGGCCGCTGCGCCTGACGCGCTCGCCCTACACCGCCGACTACGACTGGTGCGTGGCCGGCGCCTGCGTGCCGCTGGCCCGCCTGCTGCCCTCGGACGGCGGCGTGACGCTGCTGTGGCCGTGTGAGGCTGCGTCCTGAAGCGTCGACTGTGGTTGGAATCAGGACAGCACGATGCGCGCCTCGAAGCCCTGGCTGTGGCCCGGCGGCGGCGAGGCCAGTTCCAGGCGGGCGCCGTGCTGGTGCGCGATGGTGGCGACGATCGACAGGCCGAGGCCATAGCCGGCGACATCGCCGGCGTGGCGCACGTGGCGCTGGCGCAGGGTCTGCAGTAGGTCCGGCGCGATGCCGGGGCCCTCGTCGCGCACGGCAAGGGTGGCCGGCGACCGCAGCTCGATCACCACGCGCGCCGGCTCGGCGTGGCGCAGAGCGTTTTCCACCAGGTTACGCAGGGCGATGGCGAGGGTGTCGAGGTCGCCGGACACGGGCGACAGCGGTCGCTCCGGCAGGCGCAGGTCGAGGCGCGCAGCAACACGCTCGTCCTGCCAGAACTCCTGGGCCACGGTGGCCGCCAGATGCGCCAGGTCGACCGGCTGGCGCTGCAAGGCGGCACCGGACTCGGCGCGCGAGAGCTGCAACAGCTTTTCGCTGCGATGCGCCAGCGCTTCCAGCGCCGTCAGGGCCGCCGTGACCTCGGTGCGCTCGAGTCCATGATCGAGCGCAGTCTGCAGACGCAGACGCGCGGCCGTGAGCGGCGTGCGCAACTCGTGCGCCGCATTGGCGGCGAGCGCGCGTTCCACGTCCAGCGCATGGGCCAGGCGCCCCAGCAGGCGGTTCACGTCATCAGCCACGGATCGCAGCTCCTGCGGCGCACCGGGTAGCTCGATCGGATGCAGGTCGGCGCCGCCGCGCTGCGCGATCTCCTCGGCGAGCCGGGCCAGGCCGCGCAGTTCGCGCCGGGCGATCTGGCGCAGGCCGAGGCCGAGCAGGGGCAGCACGGCGATCAGCGGCACCAGCAAGCCGACCAGGGTGCGGTTGACCGCGCGCCGCCGCTCGTCCAGCGGGTCGACGACCTGCAGGTAGAGCTCGCGCGTGGGATGGCGCACGGTGTAGATGCGCCAGTCGTGCAGGTCCCGGAATCCGGGCACCAGCGGCACGTCGAACATCGCGTCCGTGGCGCCGGCGGCACGTAGCAGCACGTGCGCGCGGTCGTCGACCAGCTGGTAGATCAGCTCGTCTTCTTGAAACAGCGCCGGACGCGCCGTCGGCGGCGCGCCGGTGATCGCACGCTCCGGATGCGCCTCGACCTGGCTGAGTGCGATGTCGAACATGCGGTGCGCCACCTCGACCAGCTCGTTGTCAAAGTTGTAGCGGATCTCGCGGTCCACGTACCAGACCACGGCCAGCACGCAGACCAGCCACACCGCGCCGGTCCACAGCACCAGGGTGCGCGTGAGGCGGCCGGCCAGCGAACCGGCGCCGCCGCGACCGGGAGCGGTCGCGCGTACGTCAGGCATCGTCACGGTCTGCGGCGGCGACCGAAAGCCGGTAGCCCAGGCCACGCAGGGTCTGGATGCGGTTGCGCCCCAGCTTGCGCCGCAGCCGGCTGATGAATACTTCCAGCGTGTTGCTGTCGGCCTCGGCGTCGAATCCATAGAGGGCGTCCTGCAGCACTTCACGCGTGTGGATGCGATCGGGACGGCTGGCCAGCACGCGCAGCAGCGCCCATTCCTTGGGTGTGAGCTCGACCGGCAGGCCGGCGCGGCGCACCCGGTCGTGGCCGAGGTCGATCTCCAGCGTGCCCAGCTTCAGCAGCGCCGAGGCATTGCCGCTGCGGCGACGCTCGACGGCCCGCAGGCGTGCCAGCAGTTCGGCCGGGTCATAGGGCTTGACCAGATAGTCGTCGGCTCCCGCGTCCAGCCCGCGGATGCGATCGCTGACCTGGTCGCGCGCGGTCAGTACGATGACGATCGGCCGCTCGCGCAAGGCGCGCAGCTGTGGCAGCAGCGCCAGGCCGTCGCCGTCGCCCAGGTGGAGGTCCAGGAGCACCGCCGCATATTGCGCTGCGGACAGTGCGGCGCGTGCACCCATCAGGCTGGGCACCGCGTCGACCACGAACGCTTTCGCGTGCAGGTAGGCACGCACGGCGTCGGACAGCGTGACATCGTCTTCGACTAGCAGGATGCGCATGGCGGAGCCTCGGCGGCGGATGCGTGCGAGTCTACGACCAGCTGCGCGGGTCCTCGTTCAGCCAGCATTCAGGTGGCGCCGCTAGGCTGGTGGTTTCTTGTTACGCGGCGCAGTTTCCATGCGTCGCCTGGTCATGCGATCGATCGATCGAGGTCCGCTGGCGGTCACGGTGCTGGCCCTGCTGTTGCTGCTGGCATGGGATGCCGGCAGCGGCGACCTGTGGCTGGCCCGGCTGGCCGGTGGAACATCCGGGTTCCCCTGGCGCGAGAACTACTGGCTCACCGAGGTGCTGCACCGAGGTGGCAAGGCGCTCGGCTGGATGGTCTGGCTGGCTTTGCTACTGATGGTGCGCTGGCCGCGCGGCGTGCTGCGTCGGCTGACGGTGAGCGAACGATGGCAATTGGTGCTGAGCGCGCTCGTGGGTGTGGCGGCCGTAAACCTGCTCAAGCACGGCAGCCAGACCAGCTGTCCCTGGGATCTGGTCGAATTCGGCGGCCGCGCGGCCCGGGTCTCGCACTGGGCTTGGACCGTGCGTGACGGCGGGCCGGGCCACTGCTTTCCCGCGGGCCATGCCTCGGCCGGCTTTGCCTTTGCCGGAGGCTGGTTCGTCCTGCGCCAGCGGGCGCCGCGGGTCGCGGCTGCGTGGCTGGCGTGCGCCTTGCTGGCAGGGTTGCTGCTGGGGCTGGGGCAGCAGTGGCGTGGTGCCCACTTCCTGAGTCATACCCTGTGGAGTGCCTGGGTTTGCTGGCTGGCAGGCTGGGGGTTCGATCGAGCGTGGCATGCCGGCGCCTGGACGCGACCCGGGCGGCGGGTCGATACAAAGCTGAACGCATCCTGAGCGCCCGGTTCAGGTGCGTTTCAGGTGCCGCCCGCACAGTCGCGGCCATGCCGTCGGCTTCGTCTGTTCCCTCGCCCTCGTCCGGCTCTCGTCACGCCTCGCACCGCGTGCCCGAAACGGCGCATGGGGGCCGACTCCTGGCTTGGATCGAGCGTCCGCGCTCACTGCGCCAGGTCGCCTGCCTGCTCGCGCTCTACCTGCTGCTGGCGGCCAACTGGCCGCTGTGGATGGCGCTGGCGAGCATCGGGCGTGCTCCCAGCGTCTATCTGCCGATGATGTTCGGCATGGCTTGGCTGCTGCTGGCCGGCGTCCTGGCACTGCTGTCGCTGACCGCCTGGTCGCGTTGGGTGAAGCTGCCATGGATGGCGCTGGTGCTGCTGGCGGCACTGGTGCAGTACTACATGGCAGCCTACGGAGCAATCATGGATCCGTCGATGGTCGCCAACGTGCTGCATACCGACGCCGCCGAAGTGCGCGAGCTGCTGAGCGTACGCATGCTGTTGGCCGTGCTCGGCGTGTCGGGGCCGGCCCTGCTGTGGCTCTGGCGCGTGCCGATCGTGCCCGAGCGCATCTGGCCGCGCTTGTGGCGCAACGCCGCACTGCTGCTCCTGGCCATTGGCGCGGCCGCGGCCGGCGTCAGCGTCATGTCGCGTACCCTCGCCCCGCTGATGCGCAACCACACCGGGCTGCGCTACATGATGAATCCGCTGGCCAGCGTCTGGTCGGCCAGCGTGGTCGCGCTGCAGCCGCTGCGCACACGCAGCGGGGCGCTCGAGCCCGTCAGCGCCGGTGCCACGCTGGGGTCGAGCTACGCGCAGCAGGCGCGGCCGCCGCTGCTGCTGTTGGTGGTCGGCGAGACCGCACGTGCCGATCATTTCGGACTCAACGGCTATGCGCGTAACACCACGCCCGCGTTGCAGGCACGCGGGGCGCTGAGCTGGCGCCAGGTGCAGTCCTGCGGCACCAGCACGCTGGTCTCCTTGCCCTGCATGTTCTCACCCTGGGGCCGCGAGGGCCATGAGCGTCGCCGTGCCCGCTCTGAAAACCTGCTCGACGTCCTGCAGGCGGCCGGCCTGGCGGTACTCTGGCTGGACAACCAGCCGGGCGGCTGCAAGGGTGTGTGCGACCGCGTGCCGCATGTGCAGGTGAACGATGCGGTTGCGCATCCGGACCTGTGCCGCGGCGGCGAATGCCTGGACGACGTCCTGTTGCAGGAGTTGGACCAGCGTCTGGCGTCGCTGCCACCCGAGCGCGCGGCGCGCGGCGTGGTGCTGGTGCTGCATCAGATGGGCAGCCACGGGCCGGCCTACTACCGGCGTTCCCCTGCGGCGACCAAGCGCTTCCTGCCCGAGTGCCGCAGCAGCACGCTGTCCGAATGCAGCCACGGCGAACTGCTGAATGCGTACGACAACTCAATTGCTTACACCGACCGTTTTCTCGGCCACGCTATCGACTGGCTGCGCACGCAATCCGAACGCTTCGACGGCGGGCTGCTCTACGTCAGCGATCATGGTGAGTCGCTGGGTGAATACGGTCTTTACCTGCATGGCCTGCCGTTTCGCCTCGCGCCCGAGGTCCAGAAGCACGTGCCCCTCGTGGTCTGGCTGGAGGCGGGGCTGGGGCAGCGCGCCGGCCTCGATTCCGTCTGCCTGCGCAACGGCCTTGAGGCACCGCTCACCCATGACAACCTGTATCCTGCGGTGCTCGGTTTGCTGGATGTGTATAGCTCCAGCTATCGCGCAGCACTCGATTTCCTTGCGCCCTGTCGCCAGCCGTTGGCCGGCTGAACCGTTCCAGCCGTGAGGACTCTTCTGTTCACGCCGGATCGCTGGCTGTTCCTGCTGCTGAATGCCGACGCCAGCACGCCGGCCTGGATCATCGAGCTGGCGCGCCTGTTCTCTGTTGCCGTGCCGTCACTGGTGGTATCCGGCCTGCTGGTCGCCGGTCTGCTCTGGCCGCGGCTGCGTCCTGCCCTGGTGCTGGCCCTGCTGGCCGCGGGCCTGGGTTGGTTGCTGGTGAGAGCCCTGCGCAGCCTGTATCCACTGCCGCGCCCGGCCTCGTTCGGACTCGGTATCCAGTGGCTGGCCCATGGGACCGATCCCGGCTTTCCCAGCATGCACGCAACCGTCTCGTTTGCACTGGCCACGGTGCTGATCCGGATGCATGGGCGGCCAGCGATCGGAATCCTGTTGCTGGCCCTGGGCGTTGGCTGGAGCCGGGTGCTGCTCGGCCTGCACTTTCCCAGCGACGTCTTCGGCGGCCTGTTGCTGGGCGTGGCAACCGGCTGGGCAACGGCTGCGAGCGTGGACCATGCGTGGGAATATGCGCGCCGCTGGGTGCGTGACCTTCATCTGCGCCGGCAATAATGCGTGATTCAGGGATCTGGATCCGAGGCCGGCATCCAGGCGCCGCAGGACCAGCACTGCTCGAAGCCGCCCTCGACCCGTTCGCCGCAGCGCGGGCAGCGCCAGCGGCGCTGCGGCAGCTGCTCCAGGTCCTGCAGCAGCTGGCGCGCCGCCGTTTCGTGCTCGGCGTGCCGCAGCCAGATCTCGGGCAGGCACTGGTCCGGCGGCAGTTGACCTGCGATGCTGGTCAGGTGGCGCCGCTCCACGGTGGCCGGGTAGCCGGCCTCGCACAGCAGATCGACCCAGATCTGGGCCAGGGCGGCATTGGGTGCACGCAGCAAGCGAAGCATGCATCCTTATAAGCCCTTTGCGCGGCGCGGCCGGCACGTGGGGGCCCCACGCGGGCTCAGGCGTCCTCGAAACTGACCAGGGTGAACAGCGGCAGGCCCGATTCGCGCAATCGCCTGGAGCCGCCGAGCTCGGGCAGGTCGACGATGGCGGCGCCTTCCATCACCTGGCCCCCGAGTTTTTCCAGCAGCTTGCGGCCGGCCATCATGGTGCCGCCGGTCGCGATCAGGTCGTCGATCAGCAGCACGCGCTGGCCGGGCCGGATGGCGTCGGTGTGCAGCTCGACCGTGGCGCTGCCGTATTCGAGCTCGAAGGTCTCGGCCACGGTGGTGTAGGGCAGCTTGCCCTTCTTGCGGATCGGCACGAAGCCGACGCCGAGCTCGTAGGCGACGACCGAGCCGATGATGAAGCCGCGGGCGTCCAGTCCGGCCACCACGTCGGGCCGCAGCTCGGGCGTCATGTAACGGTGCACGAAGACGTCGATCAGCACGCGAAACACGCGCGGGTCCTGCAGCAGCGGCGTGATGTCGCGGAACTGCACGCCCGGCGCCGGCCAGTCCGGGACGGTGCGGATGTGCTGGCGCAGGTAGTCGGAGGCGGCAAGCGGCGTGGGCATGGGCGGCAGGCAAGCGTTTGTGACAGGCTGTGATTGTGCCTGTCGCGGCGCCCGGTGTCGCCCCGATCAGGCCGCCAGCGCGCGCTCGGCCTGCTCCAGTGCTTCGGCCTGGCCGGAGAGCACCAGGGTTTCGCCGCCTTCCAGCAGCAGGTCGTCGCTGGGCAGCACCGGCTCGCCCTCGCGGCTGCGCAGCCGCACCACACGCGCCGGTGCGGCACCCTGCAGCACTTCGTCCAGCCGGCGGCCGGCCAGGCTGCCGGGCACCGTCAGGGTCAGCAGGCGTTCGGCGTGCACCTCGTCCTCGGGGGCGTCGCCAGCGCCGTGGAAGAAGCCGCGCAGCAGGCCGTAGCGCTCGTCGCGATGCTGCTGCACGATGCGGATCACGCGCCGTGTCGGCACGCCGACCAGGGCCAGCGCATGGCCGGCCAGCATCAGCGAGCCTTCCTGCGATTCGGGCACGATCTCGGTGGCGCCGGCAGCGCGCAGGCGCTCCAGCGCATCGTCGGTCTGCGTGCGCACGATCACCGGCGTGTGCGGCGCCAGGGCCCGGATCGTCGCCAGCGTCTTGAGCACGGTCGGAATGTCCAGATAGGTCAGCACCACGGCGCTGGCGCGCGTCAGTCCGGCCGCCACCAGGGTCTGCGGCTTGGTGGCGTCGCCGAACACCACGGTGTGGCCTGCCGCGCGCGCCTGGCGCACGCGATCCGGGTCGAGGTCGAGCGCCATGGTGGCGATGCCCTCGTGCTCCAGGAGGCGGTCTACGGCCTGGCCGCTGCGGCCAAAGCCGCACACCAGCACATGGCCGCTGGCATCGATCGATTCGGCCGCGATCCGGGTCATCTGCAGCGACTGCTGCAGCCATTCGCTGGCCACCAGGCGCAGCACGATGCGGTTGCTGGCCATGATGATGAAGGGCGTGGCCAGCATCGACAGCACCATCGCCGCCAGGATCGGGTGGAACAGTTCCGGCGCCACCAGGCCCTCGCGCCGCGCCAGCGTCAGCAGCACGAAGCCGAACTCGCCCGCCTGCGCCAGGTAGAGGCCGGTGCGCAGCGCCACGCCGGCGCTGGCGCCGAGGCGGCGCGCCAGCAGCGTCACCAGCGCCAGCTTGAACAGCACCGGCACGACCAGCAGCAACAGCACCAGCGGCCATTGCAGCGCCACCTGGCGCAGGTCCAGCAGCATGCCGATGGTGATGAAGAACAGGCCCAGCAGCACGTCGTGGAAGGGCC
>CAYRHV010000070.1:0-2462 GCA_964424045.1 uncultured Ottowia sp.
GGCAAGATCGAGGCGGTGCTGAACAACGCCCGCCGCACCCTGGAACTGGTGCAGGCCGAAGGCTCGCTCGCCGCCTACTTCTGGCGCCACCAGCCACCGTCTGACGAACAGGTCGCCTGGCGCCACGCTCCCACTTCGCCGACCTCAATCGCCCTGTCGCGCGACCTGAAGCGCCGCGGCTGGAAGTTCGTCGGCCCGACCACGCTGCAGGCCTTCCTGCTGGCCATGGGCCTGGTCAACGGCCATGCCGACGACTGCGTCGGCAGTCGTCAGGCCGATGCCGCGCGCGCAGCTCTCGGCCGCCTCGGACCGGGTGCCTGAATCGGCAAGCCGGCGACAGGCGGAAAAACGCATCCAAATTCACGACTGTTTCTTAAAATAACAAATTATCTCAAGACGAAAGTTCACAAATTGATAATTATGAGGATTACTCGGGCGCAGTGAAGACACGCTGAGCCATCGGTCCGGACTCGCGCCCCACAGCTGCTGCGACACGCAGCCCGATCCAACGCGATCGAGAGGAGGAGGGGCGTATGGCGACCCGGCGCAACCGGCCCGCACCCGGGCCGACTTCCAGTCCCGGCACGACGGGCACCTTGGCCAGTTCCGTCACGCAGGGGGTCAGTGCTGCAGCGGCCGGGCCCATCCTGACAACGCCCGATCGGGTGATCACCGACCCGGGTGCGATCCGGCCGGTCTGGATCTCGGACCACGCGACCAGCCTGTTCACGACCGACCGGCCCGGCACACCCGTGGTGCGACCGGACGATCTGCTGGCACTGCGCATCGAGCGCTGGAACCTGAAGATCACGCCGGGCGATCCGCCGCTGCTGGAGCGCGAAATCCCCGGCCGGCCGGCACGCCTGATCGTGCACTTCCCGCCGCAGTCGATCGCCGAACAGACCTTCTTCCAGACCGCGCCACCGGGCACCACGAACCCGCCGGCACCCAAGCCCCCCCCGCCGGCGCCGGAGCCGGACCCGACTGGCGACAACGAAGAGCTGACGCCGCCGCCGGTGCGCGCGCGCATCGCGGGCGAATCGCGTCTGGTGGTCGAGGTCCCGCCCGACACCACCATCGCCTACACGCTCGAGGGCGTGCTGCAGGCCCTGGCCACGCTGCCGCTGGCGCTGCCGGCGAACGCCCTGCCCCGGGCCGCGGCTGCCACGACCCGTCCGGTGCTGCTTGACATGACCACGGTGCTGCAGGCCGATGCCGCCCGCCTGGCACCGGCACAGCGCGCGGCGCTCGCCAGCTTCACGCTGCGCAACCTGCGCCTGGGCGCGACCGCCGACGGCGGCGCTGCGCTGGCCCTGCGCGTGGCCGCCGGCGGTGCCGGGCTGCGCACGCTCAGCCAGGCCGAGCGCGCCGAGCTGTCGCGCGCTGGCGGCGCCCTCTCCCTGCCCGGTGCCGGGCCGGTCGAGAAGCTGCCGCGCATTCCGCTGCCGCGCGGCCCCGCGCCGACACCCCCCGGCGTGCGCGACACCGCGATCGAACTGCCCTGGCACCTGATCATCGCGCCGCATGCCGGCACCCGTTGGCGCCACGCCCTGGCGCCGGTGACGGCGCCCACCGGCCACACCGAGTTGTGGCACACGCGGCTGGTAGCGCCTCAGGATGGCAGCGAGATCGAGCCGCCGCTGGCCGATCGCAACCGCACCTTGCGCGCCGTCTGGGCGTTGCCCGACCAGCAGGGTGCAAACCAGCCCCTGGGCTCCGACTGGCCCACAAGCCTGCCGTCGCCCACCGAGCGGGCCTTTCGCATGCCGCTGACCGACTTCGATCGCTATCAGTTCGTGCACCTGTCGTCGAACTTCTCGCTCTCCAACTACACGCCGGAGCCGATCGACACCAACCTGCTGATGCTGTCGGCGCTGGGCGGCTGGCTCGACACCCGCGGCGCCTGGGAGCCGCCGCCGGGCACCTCGATCGAGGAATGGGTGCACCACGGCAGCATGGGCCGCGATCACTATGTGCGCGTGGTCTACAAGGGCTTCCTGTTCCCCTTCGGCCACCGGGTGTCGCTGATCAAGGTGAGCGAGCGCAAGTTCCACAACGGCGCGGTCAAGCTGGAAGACGGAGAGCCGGTCAAGGTGGTGCCCGAGTTGGCAGGCAACGTCGCCTACCTGCGCCAGCGCCTGTTCATCGTCATCCGCGAGCGCGAGCGCGAATACGCCGATCCGCAGCTGCTCAGCAACGACAAGGAGATCCGGCTGGGGCACCAGTTCCCGTTCACGCGGGTGCGCATCCTGACGCTGCGCACGCCGGACCTGGACACCCCCGAAAGCCCGGCGAGCCGCATCCCCAAGAACGCCAGCGACCCCTTCGGCCAGCTCCTGTTCTGGCCCTGCGTGAACGGCGCGCCGTTCGAATTCGACTGCGTGGCCACCGACCTGGACGGCCGCCGCGTTGCCTTCTCGCTGCCCATGATCTTCATGGACAACACCATGGCGGCGCCGGCC
>CAYRHV010000070.1:2562-5289 GCA_964424045.1 uncultured Ottowia sp.
CCCAGCACCCGGCCCACCGACACCAGCGCCCGCGTCGACTGGATCGAATTCGACGGCTTTGTCGACAAGGCGCGCAACAGCACCCTGGAGAGCTACAGCCAGGGCCTGTCGCGGCCGGTGTTCTACCCGGCGGTCGAGCGCGCCGGCCTTCGCATCGCGGCGCTGGAGCAGCTCGGCGGCAGCCAGGCCGGCAACACGGTCCACTACAACCCGATCTACCTGCAGCGCGGCTTTTCCCCCGACCATAACCAGGGCCAGGTGTTCCTCGACGTCGAGCAGGAACCGGGCATGGCCCAGCTCGACTTCTCCATGCAGGGTGACCGCTCGGGCGGCTTCATCCAGCCCAACCTGCGGCCCAGCGGGCTGTCGCGCCTGTCCGGCCCGGTGACGGGCGACGTCACCAAGTTCGCCCAGGGCAGCATGAGCGGGACCGACGCCTTCCCCAGCACCACCAGCGGCCTGCCGCTGCCCCTGATCTTCGGCTGCATCCCCCTGGGCGAACTGATCCAGGCGGTCTCCGAACTGGCGGGCAAGCCCGAGCAGGTGCCCAAGTTCATCAGCGAGGGCGGCAACCAGATCGAGACCTTCATCGCCACCCTGGGCCGCCTGTTCGACTTCGTCAGTCGCCTCGCCACCGATCCGGGCAGCCTGGCGCAGGCCGCGGTGGACGCGGCGATGTCGACGCTGAACGACCTGCTGGCCCAGGCGCTGGCCTACGCCGAGTCGCTGGTCGGCCCCGTCATGACGCGGCTGAACGAGCTCAAGGCGGTGCTGCAAGAGCTGCGTGACGCGCTCGACAAGCTGACAAGCGCCGGCTTCGATAAGGATTCGCTGCCGGACCTCACCAGCCTGGACGGCATCGTTGCCGCCGTGCAGGCCGCGGTCGATGGCCTGCGCAGCACCGCCAACGCGCAGGTGGCCGGGGTCTCCCTGCCGGCCGGCCTGCGCCAGTCGCTGCTGCAGGCCGCCAGCGTGATCGAGCTGCTGCTGGTCGACCTGCTCAAGCTGGCCGAGCTGCTGGCCAACGGCAAGGCCGTCTACGACGCGCTCGACGACATCGTCGGCGGTGCCGACAGCCTGGAAGATCTGGTCAAGAACGGCGAGCTGGGCACGGCGATCGGGAACGTGTCCGACGCGCTGGGCGACCTGGAAGGCACGCTCAAGGGCATGCGGCTGCTGGAAGGCGCGCCGCGCACCGTGATCCTGGGTGCCATCGACGCCGTGCGCCAGGTACTCGGCATGGCCGAGGACGTGGCCAAGCTGGTCGAGATGCTGGCCGGCGACGAGCTCACCCTGCGCTTCGACTGGCAGCCGCCGATCGACGACTGGGGCCTTTCCGGGCCGCAGCCGCCGCGCGACGAGGCCCTGTTCCGCGCCAACGACAAGCGCGGCTTCCTGGTTGCCGTCGAGGCCCGGCTGAAGAAGAACGGCGACAGCGACCCGAGGATCCAGGTCGTCTGCTCGCTGCGCAAGTTCGACCTGGTGCTGATCGCGCCGGCCAGCTTCATCGAGCTGAACTTCGACAAGATCGAGTTTCGCGTCGACACCGACGCCAAGATGAACGTCGACGTGCTGCTCGACGACATCAAGTTCGTCGGGCCGCTGTCCTTTGTCGAGACGCTGCGCGACCTGATCCCGCTGGACGGCTTTTCTGACCCGCCCTATCTCGACGTCAGCCCGCAGGGCATCGCCGCCGGCTTCGACATGGCGCTGCCCGCGGTTGCGATCGGCGTCTTCAACCTCAGCAACCTGAGCCTGGGCGCCGGCTTCACCGTGCCCTTCATCGGCCAGCCGCTGTCGGTGCACTTCCACTTCTGCACGCGCGAGCAACCGTTCAACCTGTCGGTCTGCATGTTCGGCGGCGGCGGCTTCTTCGGCATCACGCTCGACCCCAGCGGCATCCAGCTGCTGGAGGCGGCGTTCGAGTTCGGCGCCAGCCTGTCGATGGACTTCGGCGTCGCCTCGGGCGGCGTCAAGGTGGTGGCCGGCATCTACTTCCGCATGGAGCAGGACGCCTGCTCGCTGACCGGCTACTTCCAGCTCGGCGGTTACGTGAGCGTGCTCGGGCTGATCACCGCCTCGCTCGAGCTCTACCTGGAGCTGCACTACGAATTCGAGAGCGGCAAGTGCGTCGGCACGGCCCAGCTCACGATCGAGATCGACGTGTTTCTGTTCTCGGGCAGCGTCACCATCACCTGCCGCAAGCGCTTCGCCGGCTCCAACGGCGACCCGGGCTTTCGCGACCTGCTGGGCCTGGCGCCCGAGCTGCCGCTGGAGCAGGAGCTCGCCCTGATCGACGAGAGCACGCATTACGCCTGGCGCGAATACGCCGAAGCCTTCGCCTGAGGAGCACGCCATGGCACGCCAAACCGTCATCTGGACCGTCCTGCCCAATGGCCGCGAAGCCAGGCCGGGCGCGCGCGACCGCCTGCGCGTCTCCATCGTGGTGTCGCCGCGCCTGACGCCCGAGGCACCCGACGAGCAGCGACTGGCCGCATTCAAGGACTGGCTGAAATGGCCCGACCTGCTCGCGCAGACCCGCTTCGGCCTGCAGATTGGCAACCAGGAGCTGCGGCTGGAACCCGCCAGCAAGCCCGATCCGGGACTGTGGCGCGAG
Organism: uncultured Ottowia sp.; assembly: GCA_964424045.1. GTDB lineage: Bacteria > Pseudomonadota > Gammaproteobacteria > Burkholderiales > Burkholderiaceae_C > Ottowia. Next base: position 5,180 of record CAYRHV010000070.1, read on the forward strand.
CTGTTCAACGAGGACACGTCGGTCGCGGGCTTCGTCTACCGGGACATGAGCCGGGTCAACCTGCGCTCCTATTCGGTGCGCAACGTGCTGCGGCTGGCGCGGCAGCACTA
>CAYRHV010000070.1:5389-10400 GCA_964424045.1 uncultured Ottowia sp.
GCCGCGCAGCTGGCGATGCGCCACCCGAATCCCGCCGCGGTGCCACCACCCCCTGCGCCCGAGCTGCCCGAAATCGACTTCCACCGCATGCTCGCCGCCTACGCCGACTACCCGGCCCTGCTGCGACGCCTGGGGCTGGTGATCGACGCCCTGCTGCCCGAGGATTCGCCGATCGACAGGTGGCTGGCGCAAAACCCGAGCATGCAGGGCCAGATGCGTCTGGTCGTCAAGGGCCCGGGCCGTGATCCGGCCATCGACGCCTGCCCGCGCTCGGCCTGGGAGGCCGACCGCGAGCGCTTCACGATGCGCCCGCGCACCCAGCAGCACGAACGCGGCTTGCTGAGGCTGCGCGACGCCGACGACCGCTGGCAGGCCGAGCCCAACCCGTATTTCAGCGTCTACCAGTGCGACCCTGATGGCACGGCGCTGAAGACCACCCACTTCCTGCTCTCGGCGCAGCGCCTGCTGGGCCGCAGCCTGCGGCCGGACCGGGCGGACGGCGCCGTCACCTACAACACCGGCGACCGCCAGCCCCTGGCGGCCTTGCGCAGCAACGGCCTGGGCATTTCGCAGCATGGCCGCGCCGGCGACGTGGCACAGGACGCTGCCGCCGCGACGCTGAAGAACCAGGCGATCGAGGCCAGCCCGGCCCAGGCCGGCCAGATCACCCTGTTCGCCGAGGACGTGCTGCGCGGCTACCGCGTCGACGTGCAGTCCCGTGCCGACGAGCCCGACGCCCCCTGGCACTCGCTGTGCCGCCGCGTCGGCGACTACCGGCTCAGTGCCAGCCAGAGGGCCATCGACCTGCCGCCCGACGAGGGCTACGTCAAGGGTGCCTCCACCACCAGCGGCGCCGGCCCCGGCAGCGACCCCGACGACCATTACCTGCACGAGAGCCTGTTCCGCTGGACCGGCTGGAGCCTGGTCGCGCCCCTGCCCGGCCGTACCCTGCGCGAGCGCATCGATCCGGCCAGCGGCGTGCAGGGCGAACAGATCGAGGACGTCGACGACGAGGTCATCGACGGCGGCGCCGGCGTGACGGCGCGCTTTCGCGCCGAGCCGGGCAGCCTGCCGCGGCTGCGCTACGGCGTGCAGTATCGGCTGCGCGCGCGCCTCGTGGACCTGGCCGGCAACAGCCTGGACGCGAGGGATCCATCGCTGCGCGAAGAAGCCAATGTCACCAGGCCCGTCGGCTACTGGCGCTTCGAGCCGGTCGATCCGCCCGCCCTGGTGCAACGCGCACGCACCAGCGAGGGCGAATCGATCGAGCGCCTGGTGATCCGCAGCAATGCCGACGTCGACGCCAAGGCCTACCTGCTCACGCCCGACTTCGCCGCGGCGAGCGCGCTGGACGAGTCGATGGACTTCGAATATGGCTCGGTGTCCGAGCGCCACCTGGTGCCGCCCAAGGCGTCGCAGCAGCTGTGCGAGACGCACGGCATGTTCGACGCGCTCTGGAGCAACCCGTCCGACATCCGGCAGGCCTACGCCATCGCGGCGCGCGACGTCGGCACCCTGTTCGACCGACTGCCCGACGCCCAGGTTGAAGTGATCACGCCGAACGCGCTGCAAGGCATTGCCACCTTCAACGACGCCGACGGAACACCACGCCTGCCCACGCCCGACAACCCGACCGGCGATCGCCTGGCACCCGGCCAGTACGTGATCCACCGCGAGGCGCAGGTCGAGACACCCTACCTGACCGACCCTGCCGCCGGCGGCGTGGCGCTGCGCGCCATGCCGGGCCACGCCCTGCCGGGCGTCACCGGCCCGCTGGACCTGGGCGAAGGCGCGAGCATCGTCATCAGTCCGCTGGACGAACCCGTGCTGCTGGTCAGCCACGGCAAGTCCTGGCCGGCCGCCCAGGGCTTTCGCCTGGTGCTGGCGGAGCAGCCGGCCAAGCTGCAGACCCTGCCGTGCGAGGAAATACTCGAACCCAGCCCGCCCCACTGGGACGCCGATGCCCGGGTACTGACCCTGTTCGTTCCCAAGGGCCGCATCGTGCGCCTGCGCTACGCGAGCTTTGTCGACAAGGCGCTGCTCGACAGCTTCGGCCTGCCCCGGTGGGTGCAGGACCCGATGGCGCGTGGCCGACTGCTCATGGCCGCCAACCTGGGCTGCGCCTGGACCCTGACGCCGTGGCGCGAGCTGACCCTGGTGCATGCGACCCAGCAGCCGGTGTGCGAGCCCGAACTGCTCAAGCTGAATGTGAGTCGCATGCCGGACGACCAGCATGCCATGCTGCAGGCCCAGGTGCGCCTGCACGGCCCGAGCACCGGCAAGTTCGAGATCGAGGCCAGCTGGCGCGAAACCATCGACGACCCGGAACGCCCGGGGCCGGAAGTGGTGGAGTCCCGCGGCGTGTTGCCCGAGATCCAGCTGCGCGAGAACCATGCCAACGTGTTCGAGCTGCCTTCGGCGGTGATCGCAAACAACGCCGACCCGGCGCGCCCACGCGCTCCCGGCAACCGGCACGAATTCGGCGACACGCGCCTGCGGCTGATCCACTACCGGGTGCGCGCCAGTACGCGCTTCCGCGAATACCTGCCGCCCGCGCTGCACGCGCAGGCCGACAAGATCACGCGCCGCGGACCGGTGGCCGAAGGGCGCGCGCTGCAGCGCGGCGCCGACGAGGACTTCGGCGCCCCGGTGCTCGACCTGCCGGATGCCGGCCTCTACACCGTGGTGCCGGCCAGCGCGCCACCCGACGCGCCGCGCGTGCTCTACACCCTGCCGACCTTCCGCTGGCAGCGCAGCACAACGGCCGACAGCCAGAGCGTGACGCGCATCGGCAACGGGCTGCGGGTCTGGCTCGATCGGCCCTGGTTCAGCTCCGGCGACGGCGAGCTGCTGGGCGTGATCCTGCTGCCGGGCGGCGGCCGGTTTGCCGGCATGGATGACCGCCTCACGCCCTACGTCACGCAGTGGGGCATGGACCCGTTCTGGGACACGGCGCGGCCGAGCGCCGGCATCGAGGTACGGGACTTCCCGGCCCGCGTCGCCGACGAGGCTGTGCCGTTGCTCGAAGTCAGCGGCCAGGCGGTGCATGTGGTCGGTCACCGGGTGCGCTGGCATGCCGAGCGGCGCCTGTGGTACTGCGACATCGAACTCGATCCGGGGCGCGGCTACATGCCCTTCGTGCGCCTGGCGCTGGTGCGCTACCAGCCGCACGCACTCACGGGGGCGCGCATCTCCAAGGTGGTGATGGCCGAGTTTGCCCAGGTGCTGCCGCGCCGACAGCTGCAGCTGACGGCCAGCGCGAGCGGCATCTCGCTCGCGCTGCGCGGCGTCGTGCCCACGCATGGGCCGACGCGCTGGACGCCCGACGAGCCGCAGTACGCCGAGGATCGCGTGCCGGGCTCGCAGGGCCGCCAGGAAACCGGGCGCAACCGGGTCCAGCTCGTGCTCCAGCTGCGCGACCCGGAAATCGACAGCGACCTGGGCTGGAGCGATGCCAGCGTCCTGGCCAGCGGCGTGCTGCAAGCCGTGCCGTCACTGCCGGTCGTGCTGCCGACCCCGACCGCGGCGCCATCCGGCGAAGCACCCGCCCCGGTCATCGACCCGGGCCCGGTGCGCGTGGAAGACCGGCTCGGCCGTGTCGTCGACCTCGAACGCGTGGTGGAACTCGGCGGTCGCATTGCCGACGTGCAGGCAGCAGCATTCGGCCCGGGCAGCCTGGTCGGTGAACTCGCGGCGATCGACCCGAAGCGTCCCTTCCTGCCCAGCCTGCTCGACCCCCTGGTGTGGCAGACCCCGGTGTACCTGCCGGCGCTGCGCGGCCGCATCGCGCGCCTGGTCGTGCGCGAATTCGAACGCTACTACACCGGCGAGATCGAGGTTGAGCACATCGGCAAGCAGGCCTACCGCCGCCACTCGGTGGAGCAGCGGCTGGTCTTCACCGCCTTCCTCGACCTGCCGCAGCCGCCGGTCGGTGGCAAGGATCCGGCTTGAGCGCGGACCCACGGCGCTGGCTCAATAGCGCAGGAACACGCGCTGCACCGCAACCGGATCGGCGGTGCGCGTCAGCGCCAATGCTGCCAGCAGCCGCGCGCGCGTCGGGTTCTGGTCATCGGTGACGACCCAGCCGAGCGTCTCGTCGTCCACGCTGCCGCCGCGCACCACCACGCCACGCCCGGTGCGCGAGGCGCGCACCAGCAGCACGCCGCGCGCGCGCAGTTCGGCCAGCGGTGCCTTCAGGTATTCGGGCACGGTGCCGCCGCCAAAGCCGGCATGCACGATGGCGCGCGCACCGAGCTGCACCCAGGCGTCGTAGATCTCGGCCCGCATGTTGCCGTGGCTGGTCACCACGCCGACCAGCGGCAGCGCCTCCAGGCGCTCGATGTCGAACTCGCTGGCCACCGTGTGCGGCCGCTCCAGCGCCCGATACCAGCGCGGCACGCCCTCGACCACCAGTCCCAGCGGGCCGTAGGGCGAGGCAAAGGCGTCCAGGTGCTGGCTGTGCACCTTGGCCACGTCGCGCGCGCTGTGCACCTGCTCGTTCATCACCACCAGCACGCCGCGCCCGCCGCTGCCCGGATGCGCGGCCACCGCCACCGCATGCAGCAGGTTCGCCGGCCCGTCGGCCGAGACCGCCGTGCCGGGCCGCATCGACCCGGTCAGCACGATGGGCTTGGGCGAATGCACCGTCAGGTGCAGGAAGTAGGCCGTCTCCTCCAGCGTGTCGGTGCCGTGCGTGATCACCACGGCGTCGACGTCGTCCTGCCAGCACAGCGCGGCCACGCGGCGCGCCAGCTGCAGCAGACGCTCGTCGGTGAAGTCGGCCGAGTCGATCTGGAACAGCTGCTCGGCACGCAACTGCGCGAGCTGCCGCAGACCGGGCGCCTGGCCGGCGAGGTCGTCCACTGTCACCACCGCCGCCTGGTAGGCCGCGGAGCCGGCCCCAGGCCCGGCATCCGGCGCGCCGGCGCCGGCAATCGTGCCGCCCGTGCCCAGCAGCACGATGCGCGGCAGGGTCGATGAATCGGTGCTTTGCATGCCACTCCAGAAGCAG
>CAYRHV010000071.1:0-10361 GCA_964424045.1 uncultured Ottowia sp.
CATGACGCCGCTGAAGAAGTTCTCGATCATGAGCGAGGACGAGTACGACAAGCAGTTTGCCGAGTACGGCGACGAGTTCACCGCCCGCATGGGTGCCGAGGGCATCAAGGACCTGCTGCAGGGCATCGAGCTGGAAGTCGAGATCGAGAAGCTGCGTGGCGACCTCACCGGCTCCGAGGTCAAGGTCAAGAAGAACGCGCGCCGCCTGAAGGTGCTGGAGGCCTTCCGCAAATCGGGCATCAAGCCCGAGTGGATGGTGCTGGACGTGCTGCCGGTGCTGCCGCCCGACCTGCGGCCGCTGGTGCCGCTGGACGGCGGCCGCTTCGCCACCTCGGACCTGAACGACCTGTATCGCCGCGTCATCAACCGCAACTCGCGCCTGCGCCGCCTGCTCGAGCTGAAGGCACCCGAGATCATCGCGCGCAACGAGAAGCGCATGCTGCAGGAAGCCGTTGACAGCCTGCTGGACAACGGCCGCCGCGGCAAGGCCATGACGGGTGCCAACAAGCGCGCCCTGAAGTCGCTGGCCGACATGATCAAGGGCAAGGGCGGGCGCTTCCGCCAGAACCTGCTGGGCAAGCGCGTCGACTACTCGGGCCGCTCGGTGATCACCGTGGGCCCGACGCTCAAGCTGCATGAATGCGGCCTGCCGAAACTGATGGCGCTCGAGCTGTTCAAGCCCTTCATCTTCGCGCGCCTGGAACAGATGGGCATCGCCACCACCATCAAGGCCGCCAAGAAGGAAGTCGAGGCCGGCACGCCGGTGGTCTGGGACATCCTGGAAGAGGTGATCCGCGAGCACCCGGTGCTGCTGAACCGCGCGCCGACGCTGCACCGCCTGGGCATCCAGGCGTTCGAGCCGATCCTGATCGAGGGCAAGGCGATCCAGCTGCACCCGCTGGTCTGCGCCGCCTTCAACGCCGACTTCGACGGCGACCAGATGGCCGTGCACGTGCCGCTGTCGATCGAGGCGCAGATGGAAGCGCGCACGCTGATGCTGTCGTCCAACAACGTGCTGTTCCCGGCCTCGGGCGAGCCCTCCATCGTGCCCTCGCAGGACGTGGTGCTGGGCCTTTACTACACGACGCGCGAACGCATCAACGCCCGGGGCGAGGGCCTGGTGTTTGCCGACGTGGCCGAGGCGCGACGCGCCTTCGAGGCCGGCGCGGTCGAACTGACGGCGCGCGTGAGCGTGCGCCTGACCGAGTGGAGCAAGGACAGGGAGAGCGGCGAGTTCACGCCCTCGACCGGGCTGGTGCAAACCACCGTGGGCCGTGCCCTGCTGTCGGAGATCCTGCCCAAGGGCCTGCCGTTCGAGCTGATGAACAAGGCGCTCAAGAAGAAGGAAATCTCGCGCCTGATCAATGCCTCGTTCCGCAAGTGCGGCCTGAAGGAGACCGTGGTCTTTGCCGACAAGCTGCTGCAGAACGGCTTTGCCCTGGCCACGCGCGCCGGCATCTCGATCGCCATCGAGGACATGCTGGTGCCGGGCGAGAAGGCCGGCATCATCGAGCGCGCCGAGGCCGAGGTCAAGGAGATCGAGCACCAGTACGTCTCCGGCCTGGTGACCGCGGGCGAGCGCTACAACAAGGTGGTCGACATCTGGGGCAAGGCCGGCGACGAGGTGTCCAAGGTCATGATGAGCCAGCTGGCCAAGCAGAAGACCGAGGACCGCAACGGCCAGGAGGTCGAGCAGGAATCGTTCAACTCCATCTACATGATGGCCGACTCCGGCGCCCGGGGCTCGGCGGCGCAGATCCGCCAGCTGGCGGGCATGCGCGGCCTGATGGCCAAGCCCGACGGCTCGATCATCGAGACGCCGATCACGGCCAACTTCCGTGAGGGGCTGAACGTCCTGCAGTACTTCATCTCCACGCACGGCGCCCGCAAGGGCCTGGCCGACACGGCGCTGAAGACCGCCAACTCGGGCTACCTGACGCGCCGACTGGTGGACGTGACGCAGGACCTGGTGGTGACCGAGGAAGACTGCGGCACCAGCGAGGGCACGCTGATGCGTGCCGTGGTCGACGGCGGCGAGGTGATCGAGTCGCTGCGCGAGCGCGTGCTGGGCCGTACCGTGGCCGAGGACGTGCTCAACCCGGAGACGCACGAGGTCATGGTGGGCGCCGGCCAGATGCTGGACGAAGACACCATGGACGAGCTGGAGGCGGCCGGCATCGACGAGGTGCGGGTGCGCACGGCGCTCACCTGCGCCACGCGCTTCGGCCTGTGCGCGCGCTGCTACGGGCGCGACCTGGGCCGCGGCGGCCTGGTCAACGTCGGCGAGGCCGTCGGCGTGATCGCCGCGCAGTCGATCGGCGAGCCGGGCACGCAGCTGACCATGCGCACCTTCCACATCGGCGGTGCGGCGTCGCGTGCGGCGATCGCCTCGCGCGTCGAGGCCAAGACCAATGGCACCATCGGCTTCAACCCGACCATGCGCTACGTCACCAACACGCGCAACGAGCTGGTGGTGATCTCGCGCTCGGGCGAGATCACGCTGCACGACGAGCAGGGTCGCGAACGCGAACGCCACAAGGTGCCGTACGGCGCCATCCTGACCGTGAAGGCCGACCAGTCGGTCAAGGCCGGCACGGTGCTGGCGAACTGGGATCCGCTGACGCGTCCGGTGATCACCGAATTCGCCGGCACGATGAAGTTCGAGAACGTCGAGGAAGGCCTCACGGTGGCGCGCCAGATGGACGAGGTCACGGGCCTGTCGACCCTGGTCGTGATCGACCCCAAGGGCCGCGGCTCGACGCGCATCGTGCGTCCGCAGGTCAAGCTGATCGACGCCAGCGGCGCCGAGGTGAAGATCCCCGGCACCGACCATCCGGTCACCATCGGCTTCCAGAAGGGCGCCCTGATCCAGGTCCACGACGGCCAGGAAGTGGGCCCGGGCGAGGTGCTGGCGCGGGTTCCGGTCGAAGGCCAGAAGACGCGCGACATCACGGGCGGCCTGCCGCGCGTGGCCGAGCTGTTCGAGGCGCGCTCGCCCAAGGATGCCGGCATGCTGGCGGAGATCACCGGCACCATCTCCTACGGCAAGGAGACCAAGGGCAAGGTGCGCCTGCAGATCACCGACCCGGAAGGCAACGTCTGGGAGAAGCTGATCGACAAGGAGAAGAACGTCCTGGTGCACGAGGGCCAGGTCGTCAACCGCGGCGAGGTCATCGTCGACGGTCCGGCCGATCCGCAGGACATCCTGCGCCTGCTGGGCGTCGAGGAACTGGCGCGCTACATCGTCGACGAGGTGCAGGACGTCTACCGCCTGCAGGGCGTGAAGATCAACGACAAGCACATCGAGGTCATCGTGCGCCAGATGCTGCGTCGCGTCGTGGTCGAGAACCCGGGCGATTCGGGCTACATCGCCGGTGAGCAGGTCGAGCGCAGCGAGATCCTGGACACCAACGATGCGCTGCGCGCCGAGGACAAGGTGCCGGCCACCTACACCAACCTGCTGCTGGGCATCACCAAGGCGTCGCTGTCGACCGACAGCTTCATCTCGGCGGCCTCGTTCCAGGAGACCACGCGCGTGCTGACCGAGGCGGCCATCATGGGCAAGCGCGACGAGCTGCGCGGGCTGAAGGAGAACGTCATCGTCGGCCGCCTGATCCCGGCGGGCACCGGCCTGGCCTACCACCAGGCGCGCAAGGCCAAGGACCAGATGGACGAGGCCGAGCGCCGCGCCATCGCCGAGGCCGAGGCCGCCGAGCTGGCGGAGCTGTCAATGGCCGGCGCGGCCGAGGACGCGCCGCTGGCCGACGACGGTTCGACCGACGCCTGACGTCGCGGTATGGGGAAAGGCGCCCGGCATTCGCGGTTGCGATGGCCGAGGCGCCTTTTTTCATGGGCATTCGCCGGTCGCTGGACATGACGGGAAGATGAGCACTCCTCTGCTGGCCGGCGTGGCCCTGGCGCTGCTGTTTTTCTGGGCCACCGGGGCCTACAACCGCCTGGTGCGCCTGCGCAGCGCCGTCGATCGGGCGTTTCAGGGCCTGGACCGCCTGCTGCAGGAGCAGCTGGCCTGGTTGCGCGGCATCCTGCCGGCATCGGCGGCCGCCGCCGCGGCGCCGTCGACCACCGAGGGCGCCGACGAGCTGGCCCTGGCGGCCTGGGCGCGGCTCGGGGCGGCTGGCGAGCAGCTCGCCGTGGCCCTGGCGCCGATGCGCGCGCGCCCGGTCGACCGCGCTGCCGCCGAGACCGTGCTGCTGGCGCGTACCGTGCTGGACGAAGCCTGGCAGGAGGTGCTGACCTGCGGCTGGTTCATGGCCCAGGCGCTGCCCTCGCGCGAGTCGCTGCAGGCCGAGTGGAGCCGGCTGCAGCACCAGGAAGTGCCCACGATGGCGGCTTTCAACGAGGCTGTAAAGGCCTACAACGCGGCGGTGGACCAGTTCCCGGCGCTGCTGCTGGCGCGCCTGTTCGGGTTCCGGCCGGCCCGCCCGCTGGCGTCGCCGGGCGCGGAGCCGGCGTGAGCGCGCGCTCGAGGCCCGAGACTGCGGGACCGGCCGGGTGAATCGGGATCGCACGGCGCAGGCGCCGCCGCTGTGGCAACTGATGCAGGCGGTGGCCGGCCTGGTCGAGGGCGTTTCGCGCGGCCAGTCCCTGACGCCGCTGCTGGATGCCGTGGCCCCGCCGCTGCGCCGGGGCGCCCAGGCCCTGGGTTTCGAGGTGCTGCGTCGCCTGGGCACGGCACGCGCGCTGCGGCACCAGCTGGCGCCGCGCCTGCCGCCGGCCCGGGTGGACGCCCTGCTGTGCAGCGCCCTGGCCTTGCTGCTGCCGGGCGGCGAACCGCCGTACGAGGCCTTCACCCTGGTGGACCAGACCGTCGAGGCCGCCAAGCGGCTGCCCCAGGCGCGTCGCCAGGCATCGTTCCTGAACGCCTGCCTGCGTCGCTTCCTGCGCACGCCCGAGGCCTGGCTGCAGGCCGTGGCCGCCGATCCGGTGGCGCGCTGGAACCATCCGACCTGGTGGATCGAACGCCTGCAGCGCGACCACCCCGAACACTGGGCCGAGGTGCTGGAGGCAGCCCGGTGGCCGGCACCGCTGGACCTGCGCGTGAACCGCCAGCGCACCACGGTTCCGGCTTATTGCGAAGAGCTGGCCGCGGCCGGCATCGAGGCCCGGCCGCTTGGTGCGGCGGCGGTGCGCCTGGCGCGCCCGCGCCCGGTGTCGGAGATTCCGGGCCATGCACAGGGCCTGGTGTCGGTGCAGTCAGCGACGGCCCAGCGAGCGGCGCCGCTGCTGCTCGAGGGGCTGGACCGGCGCGCACCGCGCGTGCTCGACGCCTGCGCGGCGCCGGGCGGCAAGACCGCACACCTGCTCGAGCTGCAGCCGCAGGCGCGCGTCACGGCGCTGGAGATCGATGCCGCCCGCAGCCAGCGCATCGCCGACACCCTGGCGCGCCTGGGCCTGCAGGCGCGGGTGCAGGTCGCCGACGCCGCCCGGGTGGCGGACTGGTGGGACGGCGAGCCCTTCGACGCCATCCTGCTGGATGCTCCCTGCAGTGCCTCGGGCATCGTGCGCCGCCATCCGGACGTGCGCTGGCTGCGCCGCGCCACCGACATCGACCCGCTGGCGCGGCAGCAGGACCGGCTGCTGGCGGCGCTGTGGCCCCTGCTCGCGCCCGGCGGACGCCTGCTGTATTGCACCTGCTCGGTGTTTCGGGCGGAGGGCCAGGAGCGCGTCGATGCGTTCCTTGCGCGCAACGCCGAGGCCCTGAATCTGCCGGCTCCGGGCCACTTGCTGCCGCTGGTCGCGGGATCGGGCGTGCCGGTTGGCGACAATCCGTCCTGTGACCAGGATCAGGATGGCTTTTTCTATGCGCTGCTGCAGAAGCCCGCGCCTTGAGGCCTGGCTGGCAGGCGCCCTGATCGCGCTGGCGCTGCTGGCCGGCCTGGCCTCGGCACGCGCGGCACAGCCGCCCGGGCTGGAGGAGTTGCGCGTCGAGCAGGCAGGCGGCGAGCTGTTCCTGTTCGCCCAGATGCGCTTCGAGCTCGCGCCCTCGGTCGAGGATGCGCTGCGCAAGGGCATCCCGGTGCAGTTCGTGGCCGAGGTCCGGGTCACGCGCGAGCGCTGGTACTGGACCGATGAACGGCTGGTGCAGGCGCGACGCTACACGCGCATCGCTTACCAGCCGCTGACGCGGCGCTGGCGCGTCAACACCTCGAGCGAGCCCATCACCGGCACGGCACTCGGGCTCGGCCTGACGCAGTACCACGATTCGCTGGCCGAGGCACTGGCGGCGGTGCAGCGCATCGCCGGCTGGCGGGTGGCAAGCGCCGAAGACCTGGCCGCCGGCGGTCGGCAGGTGCTGCAATTCCGCTTCCGCCTGGATTCCAGCCAGCTGCCACGCACCTTCCAGCTCGGTGCCGTGGGCCAGGCGGACTGGCAGCTGTCGATCGAGCGGCGCATCGACCTGAGCCCGGAGGACGGGCAGTGACGGCATCGGCGCCGCTGCAGGTCGACCCCCCCCCGCCGGAACGGCGGCGCGCCCTGGCGCGCTGGTCGCTGCGGGTGGCGGTCGGGCTGATGGTGGTCGCGGGCCTGGCGCTGGTCTTCCTGCTGGTGCAGGCGACCAACAACCGCCTGCTCTACGAGCGCTACTACGCGCGTCTGCTGTGGGCCAACATGGTCGCGGCCGGGGTGCTGGCGCTGGTCATCGTCTGGGGCATCTACCGGCTGCTGCTGCGCCTGAAGCGCGGCAAGTTCGGCAGCCGCCTGCTGATCAAGCTGGCCGCCATCTTCGCCCTCGTCGGCGTGGTGCCGGGCGTGCTGGTCTACGTGGTGTCCTACCAGTTCGTGGCGCGCTCGATCGAGACCTGGTTCGACGTCAAGGTCGAGGGCGCGCTGGAATCCGGCCTGACGCTGGCGCGTACCTCGCTCGACACCCAGGCGCGCGAGTTCGCCAACCAGCTGCGCGCCGCCTCGGCGCCGCTGGCCGAGGTGCCCAGCAACGCGGTGGCGCTGCCACTGGAGCGGCTGCGGGTGCAGATCGGCGCCAGCGACGTCAGCCTCTGGACCTCCTCGGGGCGGCTGATCGCCAGCGCCGGTCTGTCGCGCTTCCAGCTCACGCCCGACCGGCCTTCGGCGGCGCTGCTGCGCGCCGCCCGCGCGCAGGGGGTGACGACGCAGATCGAGGGCCTGGACGAAGCCGCCATCCTGCCGGAGGGCGAGGCGGCGTCCTCGGCGCGCATTCGCGCCCTGGCGCTGGTCAGTGCCGACTCCATCGAGCTGCTGCAGGAGCAGCGCCTGGTGCAGGCCGTGCAGGCGCTGCCGCCGACCCTGGTGCGGCACGCGCTGGCGGTGCAGGAGGCGAACCGCGAATACCAGGAGCGGGCGCTGGGTCGCGAGGGCCTGCGGCGCATGTACATCGGCACCCTGACGCTGGCGCTGTTCCTGGCCGTGTTCGGCGCCGTGCTGCTGGCGGTAGTGCTGGGCAAGCAGCTGGTGCGACCCCTGCTGCTGCTGGCCGATGGCGTGCGCCAGGTTGCCGCCGGCGACCTGCGGCCCAAGCTGGTGCTGCCGGGCCGGGACGAACTCGGCGGCCTGACGCGCGCCTTTGCCGACATGACGCGCCAGCTGGCCGACGCCCGCGTGGCCGTCACGGCCGGCCTGCGCGAAGTCGACGCCGCGCGCGCGCACCTGCAGACCATCCTCGACAACCTGACGGCGGGCGTGATCGTGCTTGATCACCACGGCGTGATCCAGTCCTCCAACCCCGGCGCCACGCGCATCCTGCGGGCCCCGCTGGCCGCCAGCGTGGGCCAGCCGCTGGATGCGCTGCCGAAGCTGGAGGCCTTTGCCGCCGAGGTGCAGCAGCAGTTCGGCGCCTTCGAAGGCGCCCGCGACGAACACGGCCTGGACCACTGGCAGAAGGCCTTCGAGCTCTACCGCAGCGGCGACGGGCCGGACGCGGATGCGGTTTCGGTGGTGGCGCGCGGCGCCGCCCTGCCGGACGGGCAGCGCCTGCTGGTGTTCGACGACATCTCGGAGATCGTGTCGGCGCAGCGCGCCCAGGCCTGGGCCGAGGTGGCGCGGCGCCTGGCGCACGAGATCAAGAACCCGCTGACGCCGATCCAGCTTTCGGCCGAGCGCCTCGAGCGCCGCCTGGCAGACAAGCTGCAGGAGTCCGATCGTGCCGTCCTGATCAAGTCGGTGCAGACCATCGTCGACCAGGTCGATGCGATGCAGCGCCTGGTCAACGAGTTCCGCGACTATGCACGGCTGCCGGCGGCGCACCTGGCGCCGCTGGACCTGAACGAACTCGTGGCCGAGGTGCTGCATCTCTACGGCGGCCCTGTGGAATCGCCCCAGCCGCAGCCGGGAGCCCGCCTGCGCTTCGAGCGCGATCCGGCCTGCCCGCCGATCCTGGGTGACGCCCAGCAACTGCGCCAGGTGATCCACAACCTGGTGCAAAATGCGCTGGATGCCACCGAGGCGGCCAGCGCTGCGGCGCCTGCCGGCAGCGACGGGGCCGGCGTGCTGGTCCGCACCCACTGGGCCGAAGCGAATCAGCAGGTGCGCATGACGGTACTGGACCACGGGCACGGCTTTCCGGAGGCGGTGCTCAAGCGGGCCTTCGAGCCTTACGTCACCACCAAGGCCAAGGGCACCGGACTGGGCCTGGCGGTGGTCAAGAAGATCGCCGAGGAGCACGGAGCGCGCCTGGATGTATCCAATCGCATCGTGGACGGGCAGGTGTGCGGGGCGCAAGTATCATTGGCGTTTGATCCGGCGCCTGCCGCCGCCTGATCCGCGGCCACACCGCGGGCATTCAAGAGACAGAGGGAACACGCGCATTCATGGCCAATATCCTGGTTGTTGACGACGAACTGGGCATTCGGGAGCTGCTGTCGGAGATCCTCAACGACGAGGGCCACGCGGTCGAGCTGGCGGAAAATGCCGCCGAAGCCCGCGCCGCCCGCCAGCGATCCCGACCCGACCTGGTCATGCTCGACATCTGGATGCCCGACACCGATGGCGTGACCCTGCTGAAGGAGTGGCGCGCCACCGGCCAGCTCACCATGCCGGTGATCATGATGAGCGGTCATGCCACGATCGAGACCGCGGTCGAGGCCACGCGCATCGGCGCTCACGCCTTCCTGGAAAAACCGATCACGATGCAGAAGCTGCTGAAGGCGGTGGAGCATGCGATCAGCGTCAACCCGCCAGCGGCCGGCGAGGGTGGCGCGGAGGGCTTCGCGGCCACGGCGGCCGCGCCGCTGGAGAGCGAGCTCACGGTCGAGGACGCCATGACTGGCGGCCACAGCCTGCCCATGGGGCTGGACCTGACGCCAAGCGCACAGCGCATGTTCGAGCTCGACCAGCCGCTGCGCGAGGCACGCGACGCCTTCGAGAAGGCCTATTTCGAGTTCCACCTGGCGCGCGAGGGCGGATCGATGACGCGCGTGGCCGAGAAGACCGGCCTCGAGCGCACCCACCTCTACCGCAAGCTCAAGCAGCTGGGCGTCGACCTCGCGCGCAGCCGCCGGGCGGCCAGCGCGGGTGGCTGAGCCTGAATCCGGCGGTTGACCGCTTGCGAGCTTCCTGAAATCCGCGTGGATACTGAGCTCGGCACCCTTGACTGCCTTCATCTCCTGGGTGAGCGCGCTATGCACCCGCCAGCACCGCCCTCGGCACGCCATGCGGCGTTGCTCGTCGTGGCGCACACCAGTGCGCGGCCTCCTCGCGTCTTGCCTGGCACGCCGATGACGGCACTGACAGGTGCATCCAACCGCCGGATTCAGGCTGGGCAACATCAGCCGTGGCGCTGCGCTATGGCATAATTTTGCGTTTCCTGGCCCGGTAGCTCAGTTGGTAGAGCAGCGGATTGAAAATCCGCGTGTCGGCAGTTCGATTCTGCCCTGGGCCACCAAGACACCCAAGGAAAGCCCGCTGCACCCGTTGCAGCGGGCTTTCTCTTTTTGCGGTGCGTGTTCGCCTGCCGTGGCTGCGCGGCAGCGCTTCGGCTCATCAGTTCAAGCCGATGAGGGTGATGTAGGGCAACGCTGAACAAGTCCCTCGCGCGCTGCGCATCCCTGCCTGCGGCGGTCTGCGGCGTTGCAAATGCTCGCGAGCTGCGGCTATTGCTGCGCTTTGCGTCTTGCATCCCATCCCCAGGCAGGGCGCGCCCCATCACGGAGACTTGTTCAGCGTCGCCCTGGGCTGTCCACGCTCCGGGGCACCCGCCTTCGGCGGCGGCGCGTTCGCAGCCGCGGCACTGGCGACACCGCCTGCGCGGTACTGCTGCGGGGTCTGGCGGGTCCATTGGCGGAACGCACGCGAGAACGTCTTGTCGTCGGCAAAGCCGGTGGCGCGCGCGACCTGGGTGACCGGCAGCTGCGTGCGCAGCAGCAGGT